>NZ_JNIE01000003.1:649-274547 GCF_000702425.1 Thermocrinis jamiesonii | reverse complement strand
GTATAACACTTTTGGCTTACCTTTATGGATATGCTATTGGCTACAGCTTCTTCAGAAAAAGCTATGTGCTTAGTTAATTTCTCACCCGACGTATAACAAATTATAATAACTCTTATGAAAAAATCAAGTAGAAAATCCAAACTTAGACCCACCTCTTCTATGGTTAAACAGGCATTATTCAACATATTGGGAGATATAGAAGAAAAGCTGTTTATAGACCTATTTGCTGGAAGCGGTCAGATAGGTTTTACGGCAATGGAAAGAGGAGCCAAGGTAATTTTTGTGGAAAAAAGCAAAAAGTTAGCCCAATTAATAAAGGAAAAAGGCGGTGATGTAAGAGTTTCTGATGCTATAAAATTTTTAGAGTCCTTTGAAGGCGCACCGGATATAATTTTTGCAGATCCTCCATACGACTATCAAGATTACAAAAAACTGATAGAAATTTCGCTTAGAAAACTGGCTAAAGGAGGTATTTTTATACTTGAACATAGAAAAAATCAAAACTTTGGAGCAGAAAAGGTAAAAACTTATGGAGATACAGTCCTGTCTATTTGGAGGAAGGAATATGATTAGTGTGGTTTATCCGGGCACCTTTGATCCTCCCCATCTGGGACACCTTGACATAGTCAAAAGAAGCTGTGCGCTGTTTGAGAAGGTAGTGGTAGCCATAGCAAAAAATCCAAGAAAGCATATTTTGTTTGACCTTGAAGAAAGGCTGGAAATGTTCAGAGTCATGGTCAAGGAAATGGGTTCAAAGGTAGAGGTCAAGGGTTTTGATTGTCTGCTTGTGGATTTTATGAAAATGGAGGGTATAAACGTAATAGTCAGAGGTGTTAGGCTCTTTACCGATTTTGAATACGAGCTTCAAATAGCCTTAAATAACAACAAGCTTGCAGGCGTAGAAACCATATTTATGATGCCATCCCAGGAATACATACACATAAGTTCAACCATAGTAAGGGAAATAGCCAGTTATTGTGGTAAGTTGGAAGGTTTGGTCCATCCTTACGTTGCAAAAAAATTAAAAGAAAAGTTTGGCTGTCCTTAACCTTTACACTCCACCCCTTCCCTTTCTATGTATTCCTTCATCTTCTCAAAGGCTATATCCCCAGTTACTAAGTCCTTTAGATCCCTTTCAAGGTTAGTGGGTTTTATTATGGCTATCCAACCTTCTCCGTATGGATCCTCGTTTATAAGCTCTGGCTCGTCAAAAAGTCTTTCGTTTCTTTCCACTATTTCCCCTTCTATAACCGCAGGTATAGGGCCTGTCCATTTACCACTTTCCAAAGAGGCAATGGGCTTTCCCTTTGGCACGTGCTTGCCCGGAGGTTTTATCCTTACATTTACCATCTTACCTGCCCTCGTTTGTCCTATGTCCGTTGCCCCAACACGGACTAAACCATTCTCTTCTATCTTATACCACACTTGATTTTCTATATCGTAGTAAAGTTCCTCCGGTATCTTACACCCTTTGTATGTTTTCATGACGGAAATATTTTAACCGCATAAATTAATACAAACATATGATTTTTAGCAATAGGCAGGAGGCAGGTAGGATCCTTGGTGAGTGGTTAAAGAATAAATTGAAAAATGAAGAAAGATGTATGGTCCTTGGCATACCCAGAGGGGGAGTGGTTGTAGCAAAAGAAGTTGCAAGACTTTTGGGCTGTCCCTTAGGAGTTCTAATAGTCAGAAAGCTCGGTGTTCCCGAAAATCCAGAATTAGCCTTTGGTGCTATAGACCCAGACGGGGAAATACACTTGAACAAAAGTACAGTGGAGTACTTTGGGCTAACGCCAAATATTATACAGAAAGTTGCACAAGAAGAGCTGAAAAAGATAAAGGAGAGGGAGAAAAAATTTGAAAAGGGCTTGATATCCCAATTTGAAGGTATGGAGTTTATAGTGGTGGATGATGGTATAGCTACGGGTATGACCGTAGAGGCTGGGGTAAAGTATCTAAGAAGGAAAGGTGCCAAAAGGATAATAGTAGCAGTGCCTGTTTGTCCAAAGGAAACTGAAGAAAGATTGAAAAACTATGCAGATGAGGTCTACTGTTATCGCTCTACCACGCATTCCCCTTTTGCGGTAGGAATGTTTTATAGGGATTTTAGGCAGGTGGAAGATGAGGAGGTTCAAAACATATTGCAATAATGCAGGTCCAGACCTATATTATAAAGTTTTGAGTAAAGGAGGTAAGGAATGATTAACAGAAGTCTTATGAAAAAGCTTATCTCCTTGGGAGAAAAAGGATATGTTACTTACGACGAGTTGAACGAGGCCTTAGGTGATAGCCTGATTGACACAGAACTTTACGAAGAGGTAATGGATTTCCTCCAAGAGAGAGGAATCAAGCTTCTTGAAACCGAAGAAGAGACTAAAGAAATAACAAGGGACGAGGATTTCTTGGTATCTACCGATCACCTTTTGCAGACCTCAAAGGACGGCGATCCCGTAAGGCTATATCTTAGAGAAATGGGAAAAATACCGCTTTTAACAAGGGAAGAGGAGATAAAGTATGCTAAGCAAATAGAGATGGGTAGGAAGATAATGAGAAGGGGGCTTCTGAGAACTTCCTTTTTGGTGGAGAGGGTTTTGAGAGAGTGGGGCAATGTATGCAACGGCAAGCTAAGGGTTCAGGACATCATGGACACCTTTGACGAAAGCAAAACCGTGGAAGAATACGAAGAATCACACGAGCAATTAGAAAGACAGTTTATAGAAAAAGGCTTAGAATTAGCAAAAGCTTACAAAGATGCGCTTTACTGGAGGGATCTTTATCTGTCCTACAAGCTTCCTGAGTATAAGAAGGAATACCTGAAAAGGCACGCTAAAATGAACAGAATACTCAAAGAAATGAAGCTCAAATATTCAAAGTTTGAAAGGATAGCAGACGAGCTTCTAAACCTTTATCAAAAATACGCCAAAAAGATGAAAGAGTATGAACAGAGAAAAATAAAGCTTGAGAAGATCCATCCGGACATAGAGCAGTTAATAAAAGAGTGCGACTATAACGCAGACTTGCAGGCAAAGGCAGAAAGGGCAGGATATAACTTTGCAATGTTGCAGATGTTAAAAAGCGAGTTTTTGGCTATACAGAAAGAGCTTAAAGATTTAGAAAGAGAGCTTGGAATCATACCTGAAGAGATAAAAAGAGTAATACAGATAATAAAAGAAGGTAGGACAAAGGTTATTCAGGCAAAACAGGTAATGGTAAAGTGCAACCTTAGGCTCGTGGTTTCTATAGCTAAAAAGTATGTAAATAGGGGTTTGCCCTTCTTGGACCTTATACAAGAAGGTAATATAGGTCTGATGAAGGCGGTAGATAAATACGACTACAGAAAGGGATACAAGTTTTCCACCTATGCTACTTGGTGGATAAGGCAGGCGGTAACCAGGGCAATAGCAGACCAAGCGAGAACCATAAGAATACCGGTTCACATGATAGAAACAATAAACGACATAACCAAAGCCCACAAGAAGCTATTCCAAGAACTGGGAAGAGAACCGTTGGCAGAGGAAGTTGCCAAATACTTAGGAATACCCGTAGAAAAGACAAGAAAAGTTTTGAGAATATCCCAGGAACCAGTATCCTTAGAAACTCCTATAGGAGATGACGAAGATGCACATCTAAAGGACTTCATAGAGGACAGAAGTGTTCCTTCACCGGAAGAGGAAGCGACCAGAAGAATACTGAGGGAACAGCTGATAAAGGTTCTACAAACATTGAGCGAAAAGGAAAGGGAGATTTTGATGTACAGATACGGGCTTGTGGATGGTACAGAATACACCTTAGAGCAGATAGGTAAAATGTTCAACTTAACCAGAGAGAGAATAAGGCAGATAGAGAATAAAGCCATAAGAAAGCTAAGAGATCCTGCAAGGGCTAAGTATCTAAAGGACTTTGAACCCATATGACCTTTTGCTTATTGGTGGCCCTACGGGAAGCGGTAAGTCTGAGTTAGCGTGTGCCTTAGCTAAGAAGATAGACACAGAAATAGTAAGCGTAGATTCAATGGCGGTTTACAAGCATATGGACATAGGAACCGCTAAACAAAAAAACTGTGGTGTAAAACAGCATCTTGTAGACATCTTGGAGCCAGGAGAATACTTTGACGCTAAGATATTTGAAGAATTAGCCATAAAGGCTATAGAGGATATAAAAAGTAGGGGAAAAGTTCCAATTCTGTGCGGTGGCACTTACTTGTACTTTCAGGTTCTGCTATACGGTCTTGCATACACACCGGACCCAGATTGGAGTTTGAGAAAAAGGTTATACTATGTAGCTGAAAAAAAAGGTAGTGCATACCTTTACCAAAAGCTTAAAACAATTGATCCACTTTATGCAAAAAAAATCCATCCTAAGGATACAAGAAGAATTGTCAGGGCGCTGGAGGTGTTCCTTCAGACGGGCAAACCCTTTTCCTACTTTCACAGATGGCAAAGTCCAAGGTTTAGTTTTCTTGGGTTTTACATAAAGCGTTCTTGGGAAAGCTTAGCTAAAAGAATAGAGCAGAGGGTAAAAAGAATGGTGGAAGAAGGTCTTTTGGATGAAGTTAAGAGCCTTTTGGAGATGGGCTTTGAAAAATTTCTAACATCCCAGCAGGCCATAGGCTACAAAGAGCTTGTGCCATACTTTAAAGGGGAGATAACTTTGGAGAATGCGATAAAAAGGATAATAAAGAACACAAAAGAATACGCAAAGAGACAGATAAGGTGGTTTAGAAAGCAAGGATGGATAGAGGTTGATATGGATCGCATGACTCTCCAAGAAGGGGTAGATTTTATTCTAAAGGTTAGCTCAGAAACTGTTCAAAATCTCAAAGCAGGCTTAAATTAAACATCAAAAGTTTCTGGGGTGTATAGCTATGATTGAGAAACTCTTAGAAAAAACAAGTTTAAACAGAAGGGAAAAGTTGGCCTTTTTCCGCAGTATGCTTAAAAGGGAAATGGATGTGATGAACGAATACTGCAATCACGATCTTCCTGCAGAATATAGGGTAGAGTTTTGTCATCTGGAAAATGTGAAAAAAGTAAACATAGCTCGCCTTCTTCAGATTATAGAGTATTACGACCCGGATTTTATTAAGGTGTTGGCTAGCACAGACCCAAGAGTAAGGACGTTTATAGGATACTACTTTGACTTCCTGCGCAATAATCCTTACGGATACGAGGCGATAGAACACCAAAACCTATTTGGCAACTGGGATTACATAAAATACAAACTTAAGATACTCTTTCCCTCCCTTACTTTGGAGGAGATAGAAAACTTTAAGTTCAAGAGAAAGGAGTTTATAGAATACGTAATGGATAAGGTCGGGGAAAGCAGAGAATCTGTAGAGCTTAAGCTAAACAACGCCACTTGGTACGAATCGGTGCCTTACTTGGAGTTAGAAGAAGAGATGTCCAAAATGTGGCATCCAGAACCGGTTATGACCGACGAAGAGTGGAATTTCATAAAAAGGCACATAAAGGGTCGGAAAAACATATTCATAAGGGAAAACGGCACTGATAAGCTTGTGTATGTGGAAGTAGATATACCGGAGGAAGAGCTGGATAAATACAGAAGGGACAGGGAAGGGCTTAAAAAAATGCTAATGTCCAGATATAACATAGACGAAGATGGTGCAGAACAGATTCTAAGAAAGGCTGGATGGGAGTCAGAAACTTATCATATCATACCTCCTGTCCATACGGATGTGGTACTTGACTATGGAGAGGAAGCTAAGCCAACTCCAACAAAGAAAGAAGAGAAACAGAAAGTTTATTATGGGAATGTGGCAAACTTTATAAGACACATAGGTGGTCTAGAACTTGAAACTCTGAACTATTACGACCTTGTCTATGAAAAATTAGAAGAGGAGGTGCAGACAATACTTGACCGTATAATTCTAACCCACAGGAGAATCTTAGGAAAGCTATTTGGGATCTTTTACACCGCAGATCCTCTGATGGCAGAAACTATTCTAACCATAAGCCCCGAAAGGTTTGAATTTCTGAAAGAGCTAACAACAAAGGTTACCATAAGGGATAAAAAGTTTGACCTATATAGCAACAGCACCGCTTGGAAAATAGTAAAGCAGAGAATAACCTCCAGATTGCCGGAAGTTTCGGAAGAGGAGATAGAAAACTTCAAGGGCAAAAGGGCTGACTTTATAAAGTATGCTTCTCAAAAAACGGGCAAAAGGGAGGAAACCATAGAGATCATTCTTGATGAGTGTGGATGGACAAAGAGCGAAGAGATACCTCCTTTCCTCAGACAGATAGGTCCTTAATAGGTATCTTATGTTTTATGGCTTGGTATATGAGCAAGGTTGCCTTAGACTTGTTTAAAGTGTAAAAGTGCAGACCTGGCACACCGTTACTTAAAAGGTCTTCACACTGCTTTATGGCAAATTCCACTCCCCTTTTTGTAGTTTCCTCCGGATTGTCAGAATAAGGTTCCAAGAGCTCCACCAAGTTCTGTGGTATAGTTGCACCGCACATGATCGCAAACTTTTTTATCTGACTAAAATTGGTTATAGGCATAATGCCCGGTATGATAGGTATGTTTATACCTTCCCTTTGGCACCTTTCCACGAACCTATAATAGTAGGTATTATCAAAGAACATCTGAGTTATGGAAAAGTCAGCACCAGCCAAAACTTTTTCTTTGAAATGCTTAATTTCCCAGTCCATGTTAGGAGATTCTGGATGTTTTTCTGGATAGCTTGCCACACCTATGGAAAACCAATCACCGAAGTTTTCTCGTATAAACCTTACCAATTCTACCGCATATTTGCATCCTTTTGTAGAATCCTTTAAGCCATCCTTTGGAACATCTCCTCTGAGAGCCAAAATGTTTTCTATTCCTATATCTTTGTAATCTTGTAATATCTGCATTATTTCTTCCTTAGAATGCGCTATGCACGTTAGATGAGCCATTACGGTTATATTAGTTTCTGTGTGTATTCTCTTAGCTATGTTTCTTGTTCTATCCCTTGTGCTTCCGCCCGCTCCGTAGGTAACAGATACAAAGGTTGGTCTTATAGTTTCCAATTCTTTTATGGTTCTAAAAAGCTCGGCTTCACCTTCTGCAGACTTAGGAGGAAAAAACTCAAAGGATACACTAAATTCCCTCTTTAATATCTCTCCTATTTTCAAACAAAACCTCCGAAAAGTTTATCAGTCTTATTTTACACGGGATGGGAGATTTTAGGAATATCCCCAAAAGCTGTAGAAGACAGCCTAACTCTTCCGGATGTTCCTTTACAAATGCTTCTAACCTTTCCAAAAAGGGCTCAATTCCTGCGCTAACTTCCTTATTGGCCTTTACACTCTCTAAGGATTGATCTTTTAAAAGCCTTAAAGCCTTTATACACTTACTTATTAACTCGTCCTTACTTCTTCCGAAGGTAAGGTCAGTATAAGCCTGTGCTATGTTCAAAAAGAGCTCAAGGGCATGATACATAAATTTCAGATGCTCTTTAGGTCCTCTATTAGCCTATCAATTTCTATAGCTGGCATTGTCAGTGTTCTTATAGTCCCTCTGGACCCCAACTCTATGGCCATCTTTACTACTGTGTCGTTGTCCGGAGCTTCTATTATGTTTACAAAGTCGTAAGGTCCCATTACCGCATACTGAGCCAAGATCTTAACTCCAAATTTATCCATCACCTCTTTATCCACTTCTTTGATCCTTTCGGGCTTATTCTTCAAAGTTTTCATACCTTCGTCTGTTAGTGTGGTTAACATCACAAATACCGGCATGACTCACCTCCTTAACCTAAATTATAATTCGTAAAACAGGCGCAGTGCAAGAGGGGTTTGAAACCAGTGGATGACAAAAAACTGACTGTACTGCTAACACGGGCTAAGGAAGATATACAGAAGGATAGAGTGATCTTTGAAAAGGAAGGATTTAAAGTAGTTAGTTTGCCGTTAATAGATGAAGAAGCGCTTGAATTTGAGCCTCCCGAAGGTAAGTTTGACTTTGTTATCTTTCAAAGTCAGAAGGCGGTCAAGTATTTTCTCTCAAGATGTGCTTTAAGTGGGAAAGAAAAGATCTTAGCGGTGGGCGAAAAGACAAAGGAGATGGTTGAAAGGTACGGATACACTGTTTGGGCTGTGCCAGCGGAGTACTATGGAGAGGAGTTAATCAAACTTTTGGAAGGACACTCTGGAAGAGTTCTTATCCCAAGGTCTAACATTGGAAGGGAAGAGGTTATAAAAAAGCTAAGACAGATGGGTTTTGAGGTGTTTCCTTTAGATGTTTATCAAATAAAAATGGTGGATTATCCGGCGCAGGAACTGGAGGAAAAGCTCAAGGCGTCTAACTTTTTAGTCTTTGCAAGTCCTTCTGCAGTCAAGTCTTTTTTTGCAAATTTGCAAAAGCTAAACAATAAACCGAGTTTGAAGGATAAAAAAATCATATGTATTGGCAAAACTACAAAAGAGCAGTGGGAAAAACTTTTTAACGCGGAGTGTGAAGTGCCAAAGAAACCAAGCATGTATGAAGTTTTAAACACGATTAAAAGGTTGGCATCTTTTTTGCAATAATATAAGGTTGATGTATCAGGCTACGATAAGGGACGTAGTGGAGTTTGAAGGTATAGGGCTTCACACGGGAGAGTATTCCAAGATCAGGCTACACCCAGACGATAGTTACAAAGGCATTAGGTTTTTTGTCAAGGGCGAGTATATACAAGCTAACTACAAATATGTTGTTAATACGAGACACTCCACAGATCTGGGTAAAGGTGATAGGGTAATAAAGACCGTTGAGCACCTTATGGCTGTTCTTTACATGCTTGGTATTGATAACCTTGTAATTGAAGTTTTAGAAGGCTGGGAAATTCCAGCAATGGACGGCAGTGGTTATTTTTTCTATAAAAAACTGAAAAAGCTTGTTCATAAATTGGAAAAAGAAAAGGAGGTGTTGGAAATAAAAACCCCTGTAAGTGTTAGAAACTGCACTGCAAGAATTGAAGCTTTACCGTTTGATCAGTTTGTGGCTGAATACGTGGGGAGCGTGGAAGGTCTATTCAAAGACCGTAGGGTAAGGTTCAAAGGAAACATAAAAGAACTGATCTTTGCCAGAACCTTCTGTTATGATCATCAAGTGGAAGCTCTCAGAAAAGCGGGACTTGCAAAGGGCGGAAGTTTGAAAAATGCGGTAGTTTTTGGAAAAGGCGGAAAAGTGTATAACTCTGAAGGTTTAAGATCCAAAGACGAGCCCATAAGACACAAACTTTTGGACCTAATAGGGGATCTTTCTTTGTTAGGAAAATACATAAAGGGAAGGATCGTATCTTATTACGGGGGTCACTCCTTAAATTACGATTTAGTAAAATCCCTTGCTGATTTATAAGTTTGTCTAATTATTCATCCAGTATCTATGGAGTAGGGATAAGGTTTGGGGCTATGTGGAGGGCAGGACTACAAAAAATTTTGGACAAAACCAATCATTAGTTAAAATTTTAATTGAACTCAGAAGCGCTAGAAGTGAAGGAAAGATTTAAAAAGGTTGTTGAAAAATTAAAGGACCTTAGAATTTTAGTGGTGGGAGATCTGATATTGGACAGATATATATTTGGAGTTGTTGAGAGGATTTCGCCTGAGGCACCTGTGCCAGTGGTGGAAGTGGAAAGAGAAGAATTTAGACTTGGTGGTGCAGCCAATGTGGCAAATAACCTTGCTTCTTTGGGTGTGAAAACCTACTTGCTGGGAGTTACTGGTTCAGATTATGGAAAACATATAATGAAAGGTTTAATAAGGTCCGCCTCCATAGAAGACCTTACGGTAGAGGACAGTCAAAGGCCAACAACCGAAAAGGCAAGAGTAGTTTCCCTTTCCCAACAGCTTCTAAGAATAGATTGGGAAGATAAAAGACCTGTTTCTGGAAAAACACTGGACAAACTACTTGAAAGGCTTGATGTGGATGTGGACGGGGTTATTCTTTCCGATTATGCAAAAGGTGTAGTTTGTGAGCCTTTGGTAAAAAGACTTAAAGAAAAAAGAGTTTTTCTTTCGGTAGATCCAAAACCTGTGAACAAACATCTTTACTACGGTGTAGATCTGATGACTCCAAACGAAAAGGAAGCAAAGCAAATGGGTCAAGGAGGACCATTGGAAAGCTTAGGCTGGACGCTAAAAAAAGAGCTTGGACTAAAAACCTTGGTAATAACCCTTGGTTCCAAAGGTATGGCACTTTTTGACAAGGAATATGCTCATTTTCCAGCAAAGGCAAAGCAGGTTTATGATGTTTCCGGTGCTGGAGATACTGTGGTAGCGGTGTTGACTGCTTCCTATATTGCCAGTGGAGATTGGCACTTAGCATGCGAGTTGGCTAATCTGTGCGCCGGTATAGTGGTAGGTAAGCTGGGCACAGCACCCATAACTTTGCAGGAAGTTCTAAGCGCCATTGAAGAAAGGTAAGTACTTTGAAGATTTGGCTTGCCAATACCTTTTAAGCTTAGGATACGAAATTCTTATTAGAAACCTCCACTGTAGATACGGAGAAATAGACATAGTTGCACTTGACGGTGAGGTGTTGGTATTTGTGGAGGTAAAGGGAACCCATACAGACTTTAACCCCGCAGAAAGAATAGATAGCAGAAAGTTAAGAAAAATATACAGATGCATAGAAAATTTTTTAAAAGATTACCCCGCACGGGAGTGCAGGGTAGACGCAATCATAATAAGAGACAATCAAATTGAGCACCTAAAAAATATATCACTCTAATATTTCCAAGACCACCCTTTTGTTTATTTTTCTTCCCATAGCGGATACGATGGTCCTTAGGGCTCTGGCAATTCGGCCCTGTTTGCCTATAACTTTTCCTATGTCTGCCTTGTCCACCCTCAACTCAATAACTATGGTCTTTTCTCCCTCTATTTCTGCTACATTGACCCCGTTGGGGTTGTCCACCAAGGACTTGGCGGCAATTTCCACAATATCTCTGAGCTGGCTCATGTTCCTACCTCCTTCTTAAAGTATGTTAGCATTTTTTAGCACACTTTTAGCCCTATCGGTAATTTCTGCTCCTTTTTGTATCCATTCTTTGACTTTTTCCGGTTTTATATCAATCAACTCCTTTCTTTTTGGATCATAGGTGCCGAGTATGTCAATATATCTTCCCTCTCTTGGAGAGCGTGAATCCATCACAACTATTCGATAGATTGGATGGTGCGATCTGCCAAATTTAGCAAGCCTTATCCTCAGAGCCATTTTTTCCTCCTGTATATGGATTATTATAGCATACTTTTTAGCTCTTGGTTCATTTTATCTACCTTCTTTTCAAGTTCTTTTGTGTAATCTTCCAGCTTACGCTGGAGATCTGGATATTTTATGGAAAGTATTCTGATTGCCAGCAGGCCCGCATTTGTTCCGTTCCCTATACCCACGGTAGCTACCGGTACCCCTGGAGGCATCTGGACTATGGAATAAAGAGAATCAACTCCGTTTAAATGCTTGGAAGGCACAGGCACACCAATTACTGGGAGAGTGGTCATAGACGCTGTCATACCCGGCAGATGGGCTGAACCTCCTGCACCCGCAATTATTACCTCTATTCCTCTTTCTCTCGCACTTTTGGCATACTCATACATAGCCTGCGGTGTGCGATGGGCAGAAACTACCTTAACCTCGCAGGGGACTTCAAACTCCCTGAGGACCTCGTAAGCTGGCCTTAGGTATTCCCAATCGGATATGCTCCCCATTATGATACCTACAAGAGGTCTATCCATAATACAATATGATAAAAGATGCACTACAAAAGCCCAGAGGAAGTTCTCAAAGAGTTAAACACGTCCCATTTTGGCTTATCCAACGAAGAAGCTAAGAGAAGGCTTAGCATTTATGGACCCAACGAGATAGAAGAACGAAAAGAAAGTCTCCTAAGCATATTCCTCAGACAATACACAAATCCATTAATAGTGATTCTTATAATAGCTGGCATTTTTGCTTTTTTTTTGGGGGACTGGCACGATAGCGTTGTTGTGCTGGGACTTGTGCTGATAAACGGCGTTATAGGATTTTATCAAGAACTTAAGGCCAAAGCTTCCATAGAGAGTCTCAAGCGTCTAACCAAGCAAAAGGTAACGGTGATCAGGGAAGGAGTAGAACAGGAAGTGGATGCATCCCTTTTGGTGCCTGGCGATCTGATTTTGCTTTCGGAAGGGGACGTAGTGCCAGCGGATGCAAGGCTTTTGGAAGACTCCGGTCTTTTGGTAGATGAAGCTATCTTGACAGGAGAATCTGTACCCGTGGAGAAGTATTCCCATATTGTGCTTGAGGAAGATACACCGATATACGAAAGGCTAAACTGCGTATTTAAAGGAACAGTAGTGGTCAGAGGTAAAGCCAAGGCAGTGGTTTATGCAACCGGAAAGAACACCCAAATGGGACTTTTGGCATCTAAGCTTGAAGAAAAACCTCCCGAAAGCCCATTGACCACTGCTATTGGAAGCTTTTCAAAAAAGTGGCTCATTGCTCTAATAGTCATAATCTCCCTATTGGTCCTTATAGGCATCGTTCAAGGTAGGGATTGGAAATTCTTAGTCTTTTTTGGTATAGCTCAGTTGGTTTCCGCAGTCCCAGAGGGGCTTCCAATCGTCATCACCATCGCTTTGGTGGTAGGTGCTTTAAGGTTGGCAAAAAACAAAGTTTTGGTTAGACACCTTCCTGCAGTGGAAACCTTAGGGAGTGCCACTTTTATATGCTCAGATAAAACTGGGACCATAACGGAAGGAAGGCTTAAGGTGGAGAGTTATTACCCGTTGGACGAGGAAGCCCTCTTTCTCTGTTCTGCTCTATGTAACGATTCGGACGGAAAAAAGGGAGACGCGGTGGATCTTGCGCTTTTGGAATGGTTGGATGAGTTAGGTTTTAATTGGTTAGGTGTGAGGCAAGCCTTTGAAAGGGTTTGGGAGCATCCCTTTGACACCAGAAGAAGATTTATGGCAGTAGTGGTAAAAAACGGTCCATCTTACGAGCTTTACATAAAGGGAGCTTTTGAAAGTTTGTTAAGCATGGCGGAAAATCCTCCCAATGGTTTAGACAAAATACACGACAGTATGGCTGAAAAGGGGCTTAGGGTTTTAGCCTTTGGTAAAGCCATTCTTGATGGAATTCCAGAAAGCATAGATTCTGTGAAGCTTGAAATAGTAGGATTGGTGGGCTTTTTGGACCCACCAAAGGAGGGAGTAAAAGAGGCGGTGGAGAAGGCAAAGAGAGCTGGCATAAGGCTTATTATGATAACCGGGGACAACATGCTGACCGCAAAGGCAATAGCAAGCATGGTAGGTATATACAGAGAGGGGGATTTGGCTATTGAAGGGAAGAAGATGTCCCAGTATTCGGACGATGAGCTTTATGAACTTCTAAAAAGGGTTAGGGTTGTAGCAAGAGCTCTGCCGGAGGACAAATACAGGATAGTAAAGGTTTTACAATCTAAGGGAGAGATAGTAGCTGTAACGGGGGACGGTGTAAACGATGCTCCCGCTCTGAGGGTGGCAAACTTGGGAGTTGCCATGGGTTCTGGCACCCAAGTTTCAAAGGACGCATCTGCTATGATAATAACTGACAACAATCTATCCGTTATCGTCCAAGCTATAATGATTGGAAGGCGGATATCCGCCAACATAGCTAAGGTAATAAGGTATCTTCTTTCCACCAACGTGTTTGAGATCCTCTACAACAGCTTAGCCATACTTACGGGCAAGCCTTTGCCTCTTTATCCAACCCATATACTCTGGATAAACTTAGTAACCGACGGCGTTCAAGATAAAGCTTATCCCTTTACCAAGTTTGAGGGTGATCCTTTTAGAGAAAAGCCCAAAAAACCCCAAAAGATCTTCCTTGGTAAAAAGCAGTTATTTTATGTTATCTACAACGGGACCATATTGGCCCTTGGTCACTTTATACTCTTCAGTTACCTTTTGGAAAAATACCCATACGAAATTGCGCTTACCATAAGCTTTTTGTCTGCGGTAGTATCCCAATGGCCTGTGGGTATACAGGAAATAGGTTCTAAACCCTTTTTGCTAAATCCTATAAGCTACATAAAACTAAACCCTTACATATACCTGGGCATTTCCATAGGTATGTTCCTTCAGTTTTTGGCTATGTCCATCCTTAGCGAATTCTTCAGAGTTGCCCAGCTAAACGCAGAACAACTTGGGTATGCTTTAATTATGCCTTTGGTAGTTTTTGTTGCTTTGGAGCTTAGAAAGTGGTTAGAATATTTGTATGAAGCTTATAGTCGCCAATTGGAAAATGAACAAAACACCAAAAGAGACTAAGGAATACTTAGAAACATTTCTAAGGCTAATAGAAGGGGTGGATGATAACGTCGAGATTCTCATATGCCCACCCTTTACTTCTCTGTGCATAGCTTGGGATATACTAAAAGGCAGTAAGGTAAAGCTTGGTGCCCAAAACTGCCACTATGAACAGAAAGGGGCTTTCACGGGAGAAATATCCTTGGACATGCTAAAGGAACTTGGAGTTTCTTACGTAATAGTTGGACACTCGGAAAGGAGATGGATCTTTGGAGAAACAGACGAGTTGATAAACAAAAAGGTAATAGCTTGCCTTGAAAAGGGTATAAGACCTATTTTGTGTGTGGGAGAAAAGATGGAGGAAAGGGAAGCGGGGATGACGTTGAAGGTCATAGAAAGCCAGCTAAAGCTTGCCCTTTCCGGTTTGGATGAGGTGTCAGAAAGGATAGACATAGCCTACGAGCCTGTTTGGGCTATAGGTTCAGGAAACCCAGCCACACCAGAAGATGCCCAGCTCGTTCATAGTTTTATAAAGGAGCTTTTGGGTAAAGTGAGGGTGCTTTACGGAGGTAGCGTCAATCCTCAAAATGCGGGAGAATTCCTTTCTATGCCAGACGTAGACGGACTTTTGGTCGGTGGTGCAAGCTTAGATCCTTCATCCTTTGCTCAAATAGTAAAGGTTTCTCAGAGATAAAAAGCAAAGACCCAAGAAGGGAATGAGCCCTATGAATGGGTTCTTTCCAAACTCTTCTGCCACGACCTTTACAAGATTTAGACTTAAGACATAAACGGATGCGTAAAGCAGAAGGAAAACAGAAGGCTTTAGAAAAGCCCTATGCCTAATTAGGGACAGCAAAAGAGGACTTAGGATCACTATGTTGGAAAAGCTCACGATTGCTCTACGTAGGATCTCAGCAAGATAAAGCTCCTTGTTCATTCCTACCTTGCCTGCCAAAACGTAAAGGGAAATGAGACGATCCATACTCAGGTGATTTAACTTTTCTCCAAAAGCCTTGGCTTCTTCTACAGGGATAATTTCTACGCTAAGGTCAGCCCGTTTTTGGATCTCCCTCTCAAAGATGTTTATCTCCGCATTCCTTAACCTTAGGCTTTTGTCTTCCCAATAGCCTTCCTCTGCGGTTATTAGCTCTGTTATGTCGCTTTCTTTTAGTGATACCAAAAAAACGTTATGCACCCTTTTATCTTTTAGGTTTGCAAATCCTATCCTGATGTAATAGTTATTTCCCTCCGAACTTAAGCTGAGCCACAGATCGCTGATGAAAAACTCCTCCGCAGGCTTACTCTTTTTAAACTCCCTCTCCAACGAATAGGCGGTCTTAAAAATTTTTGGATAGAAGCTATAGCTAAGAACAAACTGTATGAAAGATAGTAAAAGAGAAACCAACAAGACAGGAAAAAAGAAGCTAAAGGGAGATATGCCAAAGGTGCTGGCTATCCTATCGTAAGACTTGCTGAAAACTCTCCTTAGGTAAAGCATTAAGGAAAGGCTGTTTACGATGGGAGCAGTGTAGTAAAAGCTAATTAAAATAGTGGTAAGAAGAACCTTCGGTATTAGTTCTACTTTTGCGGTTTTGTAAAGAAACAGAACGTCAAATACAGAATAAAGGCTTAGGATTGATGCAAAAACAAAGCTCAGAAGCAGGAATGCTTTTAAAAACTCCCTAAGGTTATAGAAAAAAAGCATTTAGATAAGTCCTTTGTTTATGAGCTTTGCGATGTCCTTTGCAAAGTAAGTTATTATCATGTCAGCTCCTGCCCTCTTTATAGATAGAAGGGTTTCTACCATCACCTTCTCTTCATCAATCCATCCAAGTCTTCCCCCTGCCTTTATCATGGCATACTCACCGCTTACGTTGTATGCACACACTGGAAGCAGTGTGACCTCCTTTACTTTGGCAATTATGTCAAGGTAAGCCAAAGCGGGCTTTACCATGATGATGTCTGCACCTTCCTTTACATCCAGTAGAACTTCCTTTATAGCTTCCCTTGCGTTGGCTGGATCCATCTGATAGCTCCTTCTGTCTCCAAAGGCTGGAGCGGACTCCGCAGCTTCCCTAAAGGGACCATAGAAAGATGAGGCAAACTTAGCGGAGTATGCCATTATGGGTATGTGATAGTATCCAGATTCGTCTAAAGCGGACCTAATAGCTTGAACCATCCCATCCATCATACCAGAAGGTGCCAGCATATCTGCTCCACTTTCTACGTGGGAAATGGCCTGCTTTTTTAGATTTTCCAAGGTTAAGTCGTTATCTACGGTGTTCCCTCTTATCACCCCGCAGTGTCCGTGAGTGGTGTATTCACAAAAGCACACATCGGTTATTACGTAAATATCTGGAACGTGCTTTTTTATTTCCCTAAGAGCCTTTTGGATGATTCCCTGCTCGTTCCAGGTGTCTGAGCCCACTTCGTCTTTGTGTTCGGGAATGCCAAAGAGTATGATGGCGGGAATGCCAAGGTCTCTAACTTCCTTAACCGCATCAACTACTTTATCCACACTGTATCTGAAAACTCCAGGCATAGATGGAATCTCTTCCACTATTTTTTCTCCGTATCTTACAAAGATTGGGTATATCAGATCGTCAAGGGAAAGCTTTGTTTCTCTCACAAGCCTTCTTATGTTTTCGTTAGCCCTAAGCCTTCTTGGTCTTAGCTTTGGAAATTCCATAATAGGACTATTTTAATGCTCAGATTTGATCTTGTAGTAGAATATAAGCACGCCGATTACCGCAGATACCGCTAAGCCAAAAAGCAAAGTATCCAGTGGATTTTTCCACTCTACGAGATTCTTAGTAAAGGTAATGGCAAGTATAAGAACTATAACGCTTGCTAATTTAGACTTTAGTTGGTCTATGGTTTCTATCTTTAGCCAAGGGGCAAGTTTTAACTCTCCTACAAAAAGTTCGTATAAGCCCACGGCGAATATATACAGAATTACCGAAAGAAGATGGATGTCCATCACGGAGATAAACTTTGTAGCCAGCACCGCTGTATCTCTTGCGCTTTGGTCTGTTAAGACCTTGTAGAGCGTCTCAAAAAGCACGTATATACCGTAAAGACCAAGAAACACCGCTCCCACAAACAGACTAAGGGAAGGCAATAAAGCTATTGCTTTACCGTTCTCCAGAAGCTTCTTTAACATCTCCCAGTTCCTCCAAGGACTTTAAAAAGGTTTTTCTAAACTCTTCCTTTAGCTTGTGAGACCAAAAGGATATTTTAAGCGTATTTCCTTCTAATCTTGCCCAAACTTTGCGATGAATGGTGTAGAAAGCAAGAATCAATCCCAACACCAAAAGAGTGGATCCGGTCCAGATGATAGGAGTGCCCGGGCTATAAGAGATCTGCAAACCACTAAAAAAACGTGGTCTGAACCCTTCCATAAAGAAGATGTAAGGAAAATCTATTAGCTCTGGCATTTGAGTAAAGGCAAAAACTGTAAGCTCTGGAGAGTATATGACCGGCACGTTGTAATCTTTACCATCCTTTAGAACTTTTATAATCAGAGCTGGTTTAAGATCCCCTTCAAAGCCAGCCTTTTCGTCCTCAAGATTTAAAACAGACCTGTCTATGGACAAAAGCATGTCTTTGAATTCTACCACCTGACCCGCTTTTATCTCAACCTCTCCCAAAAAAGCTCTTTTTGGATCTTCGGGAAGGATGTTTCTGTCAAAGACCGAGAGTTTTACCCATCCAGCCTCTCCAGTTAGTCCGTAGGTTGCCTGAAATATCCTATAGGGTCCGTGCTCAAAAGGTGCATTTACCGCAACCAAACCTTCTTTTACCACCTTGCCACCTTCAATAATCTGAATTTTACTTTCAAAGCTGGCTATGGCATCCTTTACCTTTGGGTCCCCTCTAAACTCCTTTCCTTTCCTTTTTGCCTCTTCCTCGTAAGAGACTATGTGAAAAGTTTCAAGCTTTATCTGAAAGGGAAGCCTGTAAGATTTTTGACCATCCAAAGACCGCATGATGTCTTCCCTTGAGCCCTCGGCAACCACAACAGTCCCCCTTTTACCAAAGACTCCATCTATCAAAGCTCCAGCCATTATAATAAGCAGGGCTATATGCACCACATAAACCCCAAGGCGCGAGTATTTTCCCTTTTCTCCGTAAAAGTAGATCCTTCCCCCCTCTTCTTCTACAAAAACCTTAAACCCTTTGGATTGCAAAAATTTAATGACCTTGTTCTTATCTGGATTTATCACCACCTCCACGGGCTTTAAGTGCTTTTCAAGATGCTCATCTAACCTTTGAAACCTTTCCTTTGAAAAGGTATGCTTCCAAACGCTTGGCAGTCTTTTGTAAGAGCAAAGGATCAGGTTTATAGCCAAAAGGACTATGAAGAGTATGTAATACCAGGAATGAAACACATCGTTTAGCCAAAGCTTCCATATCCAAGAGGCAATCTCCGGACCGTGCTGTTGCACATAAAACTCGTAAGGCCTGCCCTGCTGTATGTAAGTGGAACCAAGCATGGAAAGAACTCCTATGGCTATCATCAGGAATATAGCAAGCTTTAGACTTGCAAAAAACTCAAAGATGAAAGTAGAAAGTTTGCGATATTTTTTGTATTCTTCGTATAAGCCTTTTACAGTATCCAAAAGAAAGTTAGCAAGGGCTATTGTAAAGAAAAAGCCTGTAAGGGCAAGTAAGAGAAAGTAAATAGTGCCACGCTCCTTCAGATGAAAAAGACCAACTATTGCAACAGCAAAGAAGATTATGGAAGAGATAATAAAAAAGGCAAAACCTCTAAGCATCTTCCAAAGCCTTATAGTAATCTACCACCTCCCTTCTTATCCTGTCAAGGAGTGTTTTTGACTTCACTTCTATCACAGGGTAATCTTTACCGTCAAAATTTACAGTTGGTAGCTGTATAAACAGCCCTCCGTTCTTAGCTTGGAAGAGTTTTATGCCCCTTATGACTATTTGATCTACTCTAACATCTGCGTAAGCCAAAAGTCTTGGTTTTTTTGTGCTTACTTCAAAGGGGTAGAATTTCAGAAGTTCAACCTCGGGAGTGCTGTCTTTGGAGTTTGTAGTATTTTTCAAGGGCTAACCTCCTCTTTAGGCTGCTTACTCTGTCTATAAAGGTAACGCCGTTTAAGTGATCCAACTCGTGCTGAAAGACAATGGCTGGAAAACCTTCAAGTTCGTATTCTTTTTCTTCTCCCTGCAGGTCCAAAGCCTTAAACCTCACCTTTCTGTATCTTTCCACTTCCAAACTCAAACCTGGGAAGGAAAGGCACCCTTCCTTGTATCTTATTGTCCCTTCTGCATGAAGAAGCTCTGGGTTTATCAAAACAAGCTTCAGAGGAGGACTCTCTTTCTTTGGAGTAGTGTCTATGACCATAATACGAAGGGGCTCACCTATTTGATTGGCAGCCAAACCTACTCCCTCTTCCGCATACATAGTATCAAACATATCTTCCACAAGCTTTTTTACACTTTCGTCTATAACATCCACCTTAAGTGTAGGAGTCTTTAATATAGGGTTTGGAAACTTAACAACCTTTCTCACAGCCATAGTTTGAATTAATTTAAGTCAAAAAAGTTAAAATAAAACCTGATGTGTGGAATAGTAGGATACACGGGAAAAAAGAAAGCAATCTTTGTACTTTTGGAGGCATTAGAAAGGCTTGAATACAGAGGTTATGACTCCTCCGGTGTAGCCCTTTTGGAAGATGGTAAGATCTTTGTGGAAAAAAAGGTTGGAAAGATAAGGGAACTGATAAGAAGTCTTTGGGGCAAACAATTAGACGCTACCCTTGGCATAGGGCATACCCGATGGGCTACCCACGGAGGCGTATGCGAGCTGAATGCCCATCCTCACACAGACCAAGAAGGGCGCTTTGCTTTAGTACACAACGGCATAATAGAAAACTACAGAGAACTAAAGGAATTTATCACCTCAAAGGGCATAGAATATAAATCAGAAACAGACACAGAAGCTATAGTCCATCTTATATCCTTAAACTACGACGGAGATCTCCTAAGGGCTGTTTTAAAAACTATTCCTAAGCTAAGGGGTGCGTATGCCTTTGCTGTTTTTACTGCTTTTGAGCCGGGTCGTGTGGTGGGAGTAAGGTATGGGAGTCCTTTGGTAGTGGGCTTGGGAGAGGGTGAGAACTTCTTAGCTTCCGACATACCTGCTCTAATTCCGTTTACCAAGAACATAATACCCTTGGAAGATGGGGAAATAGCGGATCTAACACCTGAGGGGGTGAGTATCTACGACTTTGAGGGAAACCCAAAGGTAAAAGAGTCCATAAAGATCCATTGGGATATAATATCTGCAGAAAAGGGAGGGTTCAAACACTTTATGCTAAAGGAGATCTTTGAACAGCCAAGGGTGGTGGGGGATACCATAAAAGGGTATATATCAAGGGACTACGAGCTTCCCTTCTCCCTGAAAGAATTTAGAAGAATACTTATAACCGCATGTGGAACCTCTTACCACGCAGGTCTGATTGGAAAGTATTGGCTTGAGAAGTTCGTAGGAGTGCCTGTAGAGGTAGTGTATGCTTCCGAGCTTAGATACGCAGACACTCCAATAGGCCCACAGGACCTGGTAATAGCCATATCCCAGTCTGGCGAAACTGCAGACACCAGGTTCTCAGCCCTGTCAGCAAAGGAGAAAGGAGCAAAACTTTTATCTATCGTCAATGTTATGGGAAGTGCCTTAAGCAGGGAATCGGACTATACTTTATACACTCACGCTGGACCCGAGATAGGAGTGGCAGCTACAAAGACCTTTACTTGCCAGTTGGCAGTTCTCTTCTCCTTAGCCATAAGTGAGCATCCAGAAAGGGAAAAACTCATGGACGAGCTTTTAAAGATTCCCCATCTTATGGAGGAAGTTCTTTCAAAAAGTGAAAGTATAAGAGAGATAGCCCTCAAATACACTAAAAGTAAAAATACTCTTTACTTAGGAAGGCGACTTAGCTATCCTGTCGCTTTGGAAGGCGCGCTAAAGTTAAAGGAAATATCCTACGTTCATGCGGAAGGTTATCCTGCAGGGGAGATGAAACATGGACCTATAGCCCTCATTGATGAGAACATGCCGGTGGTGGTGGTTGCACCAAGGGACAGGGTTTATGAGAAAATACTCTCAAACATAGAAGAGGTCTTGGCAAGAAAGGGTATGGTTATATCTGTAGGCTTTGAGGGTGACGAAGGGCTTCAAAAGCTTTCAAGGGACTTTATGGAGGTCCCCAAATGCCATGAGGAGTTAAGCCCCTTCCTTACTGTTGTGCCTTTGCAACTTTTTGCTTACTACATAGCGGACTACTTGGGTTTGGATGTGGATCAACCAAGAAACTTGGCAAAAACTGTTACCGTTGAGTAAATAAAAACTTTAACAGTCCCATTTGGGCATATACTCTGTTTTCTGCCTGGGTAAAGATAAAATCCGCATACTCTTCAAAAACCTCCTCTGTAATTTCCTCTCCCTTTCTGGCAGGAAGGCAGTGCATTACAAGCACATTTTCCTTTGCATAGCTCAAAAGTTGGCGATTAACCTGATAGTTTTTCAGTGCGGAAATCTTTTCTTCTGTCCTATTTTGATTCATACTAACCCATACGTCCGTATAAACCACATCCGCATCTTTAACCGCTTCCACAGGATTAGGGGTTAGGTATATACTACCTCCTGTTATTTTGCATAGGTCTTCTCCAGCTTGATAATAATAAGAAGAAGGTTCATAACCTTCTGGAGTAGCAACGAACAAATTCAAACCAAAAAGTCCCGCACCCACAAGCCAAGTATTGCAAAGATTGTTTCCATCACCCACATAAGCAATTTTTTTGTTTTTTATGTCCTTTCCAAAGCGTTCGTAAAGGGTAAAGACATCACTCAAAACTTGGCAAGGATGGGACATGTCAGTGAGGGCATTTATAACTGGAATGGAAGAGTGGGATGCAAGTTCCTTTAGCTTTTCGTGTGAATCGGTGCGGACTATTAGACAATCTAAGTATCTTGAGAGAGTTCTGGCGGTATCTTTCAGATCCTCTCCCCTTACAAGTTGAAGACTTTCTTCTTGAAGAAATATAACCTCTCCACCCAAAGCCCTAATGCCCACCTCAAAGGACACTCTCGTTCTTGTGGATGGCTTGGTAAAGATCAAAGCAAAATACTTACCTTTTAGGGGCCTTTCTTCGTTTTTTTTGTTTTTAATAGCAAGCGAGCTTTCAAGTATAGTCCACCCCTCTTCCGGCGTAATGTCCCAAAGGTCTATAAAATGCCTTATCATAAGCTATATTATATCGTATGTTTTGAAAGCTTTTTAAATTATGAGTGCGAAAGCGAAGTTTATAGTCGTAAAAAAAATGCTTATAAACGAGTGGGACTTGCTTGCCTACGTGTATGGAACATTCGGAAAGGGAAAAATGCTTGTGAAAAAAGGTTTTCATCCCCAAAACACTTACTGCGCCATTTTTGAACCTTTTAATGTATTGACCGCATACTATCGTCAATCTGGAGAGCTTTTAGTATTGGAAGATCTAATAGAGGTAAAGTTCTACTCGTACTTAGCAATGAAGAGCTTTCGTAGGTTTCTATGGATGACAAAGGTTGTCCAAGCTGTAATCGGTTGGATGTCCTATTATGACAGTTGCATATTTAACCTTCTTCAAAACTACTTAAAAATGGACGTTAAAAACCATAAAGTGTTTGAAATAAAGCTAAAGCTGGAGCTTATCAAATCTCTCGGTGTATACAGGGAAGATCTCTTTGAAAATGCTGTGATTAAAATTTTGAAAAAAATTGATTCTGAAAGCCGAATTGAGAATTTGGAAAAATTATCCCTAAGCGAACCACTATACAGAAAAATATTACAGTCTTTTGATGACATAGTGAGAAATACTCTTGACTGAAAAGGTGAAGTAGGTTTATTTTATTTTTTGATGATAAAAATCTTGCTTTTATTGATTTTGATCTATTCCACAGTTGGTAATACATATTTGATGCCCCTTGGGGTAGGTGGCCCTTCCCCTAAGACCAACTATCAAGATCCGCTGGAGGAGATCAATATTGAGAATGTAGATGAGATCATCAGAAAAGAGATGTCCGTTGAAGAGGCTTTTCGGGAGCTTGTGGATGTTAGAATTCCGGATATGGTAAAGCCGGATATATGGCCTGTGGTTGGAATTGTAACTTCGGGCTATGGTTGGCGAACAATAGGTAGGCAAGTAGAATTTCACACTGGTATAGACATATCTGCTCCTTATGGTACTCCCGTTAGCGTAACCGCAGATGGCAGAGTTGTATATGCAGGTTGGATAAGAGGCTATGGTTATACCGTAATAGTTTATCACGGCTATGGATTTGCCACTCTGTATGCACACCTTTCAAGCATTTTTGTAGGCTATGGAGATAAGGTTGTAAAAGCTCAGATAATCGGTAAGGTTGGTAATACCGGTAGATCCTTTGGACCCCACTTACACTACGAAGTGTTAAAATACGGCATAAGACAAAATCCTATAGCCTACTTACCTTAAAGTAATCCTCTCCTTCTTAAAGCATCTTCATAAATTCTTTTGTATAAATGGTTCCATTCAGGTGTGCCTTCAACTATTCTCTTTGAATAGGACCTTATCCTTTCCCTAACCTCTCTATCTATCTCCTCCTCTTCCTTTAGAGCCTCCATTAGTATTTTCCTTATTCTTGCTCTTATAATGTGGGATTCTTCATACATTTCTACCGAATCGTCCTCTATTATTAGGTCCTTTATCATACCCGCTATTTGATTCATCCTTTCTCTTTTGTTGGTGTTAATATTCATTTCTTCCGCAAGTCTGTTACGAACTGCCCTATAAGCGGTTCTGTAATCTAAACTTGCCTCTTCTATAAGATCCATTCTTTCTTTTAGTATTTCTCTGGTCTTTTCGTCAAGTAGTCTTTCTTCCTCTTCAGCCTTCTTAAAAATTCCTATAATTTTCTTCTTAAAAACATAAGGATCTTCTACTTCTATTATTTTTTCTTCTGTAAGCTCTTTTATAATCCTATCTGCAATGCGCTCCATCAATTTTTCTGGTAGTCTCATAATGTGTTAATTATATCATAGAAACCCCTCTATGATGTTCAAAACCTCCTTCGTATATTTATTTTCTTTTTGATTTATTATAATTGGATTTTCTACAATTAGCTTTGGTTTTAAGTTTTTCACGCCTACAATACGAACCAATTTGGCATTTTTATCTATGAATGGATGAAAAAATTTTAAATACATCGGTTTAATGTTTAAAGTTTCCATAATATTACAGGCTTCCAATAATCTATAGGAAGGTAATAAAACATTTACAAAGCCTCCATCCTTCAAAATATAGGAAGCTGATTCTAAAAAATCTTTTAAAGTTCCATAAATTTCCGTATGATATGGATTTGCTTTTGTGGATGGAGTTTCCGGATGAAAAGGTGGATTTATAACAACACAATCCACACTTTGACGCTTTATATTTTTGTTTATTTCTCTAATGTCACACTCTAAAATTTCTACCTTACCCTCAAGGTTGTTGTTTTTTAAGTTTTGCCTGAGCAGTTGGATCATAGTTTGGTCTCTTTCTACTGCCAAAACTCTACAGCCATACCTTAGGGCTATTAGTATGGAGAGCGCTCCAAAGCCTGCACCCAAATCTGCTACCAAGCTTTTTCTCTTTATACCTTTTATACTTGAGACAAATAAAACTTCAACTACAGAGAGCCTGTGAGCCTTAGGTTGGATAAACTTTACTTTACCTCTGAAGAAGTCAAATTTTTTAAACTCTTCCAAATCTCTCCACTAATTCCAAAAGAATCCTTGCCCTTTCTGCCTGTTTTGTTGTCTCTTCTATTTCTTCCATAGTCTGTGCGGTAGCAAGTTTCTTTATTGCTTTTTCAAACTCTTCTTTTTCTTTACCAACATCTATTTCACCTATGGTGTAAGCTTCTTCTGCTAATATAATGACTTTTTCTGGTGTTACATCCACAAAGCCATAGGTTACCGCTATTCCTTCATCCACCTTTCCATCAAAATAGACAAGACCGGGCTTTAACAAAGTCATCAAATACATGTGCTTTTCTAAAACTCCTATTTCTCCTTCTACAGTGGGAATATTTACCGAATTGACTTCTTTGGAAAAAGCCAAACCTTTTGGTGTAACTATCTCTACTTTTATCATGCTTAGATATTATATCACACGGGTAAGCTGTAGTTTTCTTGAGTTAAAAGGTCAATTCCCACCTGCAAGTTTTCTACCCATTCTATGAACTTATTTACCATTTCCTTGCCCTTGAAGATAGCACCATGCTGAGGAACGATCATTTCTATGTCCAATTGGCGGACCATGTTTGCCCAAAATCTCAGTATTTTGTTGCTTGCCATATACCTCTTGTGAAAACCTTCCATGTATTTGATGTGAGAATCAAAGTCTTCTACAAAAAAGTAATCTTGTCCTAAGCTGGCACCTAAGTCTCCGGAGAAAAGTATTTTGGAACAAGGATCATAAAGCTGAAAGTTCCCTTCGGAATGAAGGAAATGAGCAGGTAAAACCAACAGCTTGCAATCTCCACCTAAAACTATGGTAGTTCCTCTATCGTCTATAGGCACCACCCTGTCCTCTAACTGGCTGTCTAACCCAAAATGGGGTAAAAACCTTATCCAAAGCTTAGATATGTAAGCTACAGCCTTTGTGGTCATCAGCCAACCGTTTATTGAAGCTACTATATCTGGATCTTGGTGGGATAGGAAGATGTATTTTATCTGAGTTGGCGGAACGTAGAGGGAGATATCGGATAAAAGCTTGGAAAACACCTTATGACCACCCGGATCCAAAAGCATTCCCTCATCCTTGTGAATTATAAGCACTTGGTTGGCTTGCACCGCACTTGCAGGAGTTAGCTCTTCAAAGAACACGACCTTGTGTTCTGGAGTATTATAGATTACTCTTTTTGTTTCCATAGAAACCTCCTTACTAAACTAATTATATTTAGGAAATAACTGTTGTAAAAGAGCGTTTGCTCAATTAGACTAATGAAATTTTACAAAAGGGAAGAAAGCCTATCCTCCAAAGTTCTTATAGCTTCTTCTATGTCTTCGCTCTGACAGGCAGCAAGCATGGGAAAGTCTGTTATTTCAATCGTTTCAAGTATGGGTTTTCGTCTCTATCAAAGAAAACTCCGATCCATACTCCACTTATACCTGTTTCCCTCCATTCAACCTTTTGGCTGTTTGATTTCAAAGTTATCCTAACCTTTCCGTCTCTTAATACATCCAGAATTAGGTGCTTGTCCTCTTCTGTTAAGGGGAGCTTGTTTATGTAAATAACATGCCTTTCTTTCTTTTGATGAAAGTCTTTGAGAGCTTGCAATATTTCATAAAGGATGGCTGGTCCGTTCATTAACATGTTATAACTCCTGTATCCCAACTTTCCAGCTGTTTTATTACTTCTTGAACGAGCTTTTGTAAGTTGTCTTTAACAGCGGGGGAAAGCTCCAAGGAAATTTCCAAGCTTTGAGGTTCCATACCGATCACCACAACTTCCTTAGGATACTTACCAGTAAGTTGGGCTATTCAAAGCCTATCAAGGTGGGGATAAATTCTTTGTGGAAGAGTTAGCTCATAGCTAAAGATTTGTTCTTTCATTCTTTAACTCCTATCCGCATACCTATCCACATAGATAAACATAACATGGACTATAAAAACATAAGCAATCTCTATAGGTCTGAGTTTTGGACATACACTCTACCTAAGAGGGTTGGGTGGGAAAAGGCAAAGGAAATAATGCAAAACAGAATGCCTATAAGCTCCAAAAAAGCTTACGAAATTGGCCTAATAGACTTAGTTTTTGGAAGAACACCAAAGGAGTTTAGGGAAAAAGTTTCTGGATTTCTTGAAAGCTTTATAAACACGAGTGATTATGATGTTTTTCTGAAAAAGAAAAGGGAGGAGAGGATTAGGGATTGGATGGAAAAACCGCTTTTTGAATACAGAAACGAAGAGCTTGAGAGAATGAAGCTTAACTTTTTTGGGTTTGACCCAAGCTATCACATAGCCCGCTACTATTTTGTCAGAAGAATACCACCTTTTAGAACACCTCCCTACCTTCCTTGAAGATTTCCCTGTTAACCAGAAAAACCCTGAGAAAGTAGTTTATTAATTCTGGCTCCTTCAGAGCCATTTGAAAAAATTCTTCCGTAAATCTATATATCTTTTCTCCTTGTAGATATATTCTCTTGGTTTATTCTTCTTAACCTCTCCGCTACATAGCTAGAAACAGTTAGCATTATCTCTTTTGCCAGCTCTTCCTTTGATTCAAAGTAGTTGTAAATATTGCCCACACTCATTCCAAGGGCGTTGGCAATATCCGGTATAACGGTGTTGTGATACCCTTTTTCAGAAAAAAGCTTACAGGCTGTTCTTATTATCTCAAGTTTTTTCTTTTCCTTAAGTAGGGACCTGTCCATGATAATTTTATTTAGTTAATTACAAAACTAAGGCAATAACTTTTTAAGTTTTATGTTTTCGCATTGAGAGCAACCAGTGGGGAGCTGAGGCTATTAAGCTACACTGTATCCTACCCTTTTTTAAATCTTGCAGATTTCGGAGTTTGAACTATATAATATATTCATGATTTACTCAGAAACTGTTAAATACGCTTTGTTGGCTTTAGCTTATTTAGCCTTACAGAAAGGGCGGCTTGTGAAGGTAGAAGAGATCGCTCAAGTGCAAAGCATCCCTAAACCCTTTCTCTCAAAGATCTTTCATAAACTGGTCAGGGAAAGGGTTTTAAAATCATACAAGGGTCCCAATGGGGGTTTTACATTTGCTATACAACCTGAAGAAATATCTATATACGATGTGATAAGATACCTTGATGAAGACTATCGCTTAGATTACTGCGCTTTGAGACCTGGAAGATGTGAAGAGTGGCAAACTTCACCCTGTGCAGTTCACGATAAGTGGATAGACCTTAGGGAACATATTATGGAATACTTGACAACAACTACTATTGCAGAACTGGCAGGTGTTGAAGAAAAGCACAAAAAGTCAATCCAAGTGGATGGAAGGAAGACTTAGGAGATTGAAAGGTTATAATTATTGAAATACGTCGGGTGAGAAATTAAGAAAAAGGCAAGTTTTCTTGTTGGAAAGCTCTTTGGAGGGTAGGGACTTATAATATCCCTAAACCTCGCCAAATAAGTTTTTCAATTACATTAGCAGGTGGATGAAAGGTATAACACTTTTGGCTTACCTTTATGGATATGCTATTGGCTATAGCTTTTTCAGAAAAAGCTATGTGCTTGGTTAATTTCTCACTTAGAGTATAAATTCTATAATGAGAGTGTCTATGAACAATCATTCGGAGGAAAGGTTATGTGCAAAGAGTGTGGATGCGGTGGAGAAAATCACAAAGAAAACAAGAAGGTAGTAGAAGTCTTAGTTTGGGACAGGTAGCCTATTCATTATTTTTGGATTAACCTTTTTAAGGCGATAAACCTTGAATCTTCCTGATACTCTTCTAATGTAGGAATCGTGCAGTCTGGGCTACAGAGAGGCTTTGTGGGTATGCTGAGGATAATTTGCTCCCTTACAAGCTGGGTTAGGTCAAAATGTTCTTCGTCTTCCAAAAAACACACGTTCAGATCTTGAGCTTTTAGGTTTATAGTCAGCTTCTCTGGAAAGTTTTCCAGTCTTACAGTTTCTTCGCTTTCAATCTCCCTTACAAATGGCGTTAGACATCTACTGCATCCAAGCTTAATTTCTCCCTTGATTTTCAAATTAACCAAATAGCCACCTGCTGCTTTTTCTATCTCCACTTCTACATCTACCGGCTTTTCCAGATCTCCAAGGTCTGCCGGCAAATTTAAGTCCTTTGGACCGATCGTGTAAAAGCCGGAGAACCGTTTTGAAGTTTTGAAAATTTCCTTTAGGTTTAATACGGGCATAAGATTTAAAATAAGTTAGTTGAGGTCTTTTTCAAGGAGGAGAAAAATGAAAGTTGTATGCATAGGAGGAGGAACGGGTTTGTCCAATCTTTTGAGGGGGCTCAAAAAAGAAGTTGGAAACCGCATAGAGGACCTCTCCGCTATAGTGACTGTAGCAGACAGTGGTGGAAGTACGGGAAGGCTAAGAAAGGCTTATCACATTCCTGCACCCGGAGACATCAGAAACTGTTTGGTAGCACTATCGGAAAGTGAAGAGATCCTTCAGAAGCTGTTCCAATACAGGTTTAAAGGCGGAGAGTTAGAGGGACACTCCTTTGGAAACCTCTTTTTGGTAGCACTAACCGACATTACAGGCAGTTTTATTTCAGCCATAAATTTGGCTTCTCAGATACTCAGAACTAAGGGGGAGATAATTCCGGCTACTACGGAAGACATTAATCTGTTGGCAGAGTTTTCAAACGGAGAAGTGGTTGAAGGGGAGGAGAGTATAACCGAGTATGGTAAGGCGAGCAAGGCTAAGATAGTTAAAGTTTGGATTGAACCACCTGATGCTAGGGCGCCCATTGACGCCATAGCAAAGGTTCAAGATGCAGATTTAATTATCTTTGGTCCAGGCAGTCTATACACCAGCATAGTCCCCAACTTGCTAATTAGCGATCTGAGGGAGGCAATAGAAAGCTCAAACGCTATAAGGATCTTTATAGTAAATGCTATGACCCAGCCGGGCGAAACGGATGGCTACAGCGCCTATGACCACATAAGAGCCTTTTTGGAAACTACCGGTCTTTCAAGGGTGGATATAGCTATTCTCAACACAAAGATGCCTTCCGATGGGGTTTTAAGAAGATACATAGAACAAGGACAAGAGCCGGTTATACCAGACATAGCAAAAATAGCCAAAGCGGGCATAACTGTATATGCGGAAGATCTGATAGGAGAAAACCAAGATTTTGTAAGACACGATCCAGACAAGCTAACGGATACGATCCTAAGAGCCTATTCTCATGCACTTTCTTGAGTTTAACACCTCTTTGATCCCAGAGGAACAAGCGGAGGTTTTAGTAATAGGCAGTGGCATAGGTGGTCTTGTTTGCGCCTTAACTCTGTGGGAATTAGGACTAAAACCTGTTATCATCACCAGAGGTGTAGGTAATACCTTTTACTCTCAAGGTGGTATAGCCTGTGCAGTAAGTCCTCAAGATAGTCCTTCCCTTCACTTTTTGGACACTCAAAGAGCAGGGAGGGGTCTTTGTAATTCCAGAAGCCTTTGGGTTATGGTGGAAGAAGGTCCTCAGAGGATAATAGACCTCCAAAGGTGGGGTGTGATCTTTGATGAGGACAAAGCCTTAGAGGGAGGTCATTCTGTGCCAAGGGTGCTAAAGGTAAAGGACCATACGGGAAAAGCCATATACACCGCCCTTTGGGAGAGGATAAAAGAAAAAGGTATAAAGGTTGTAGAGGGAGAGCTACAGGAAATATTGGGAGAACAAGCTGTAGAGGGAGCCATTGTTTTGGAAGGAGGAAGGCTAAAGTTTTTTAGGACAAACTTTTTGGTGTTGGCTACAGGTGGAGCAAGCTCTATGTTTCTACACTCTTCCGGACACGTTAAAGGCGATGGAATAGGCATAGCTTTCAGAAAAGGCGTGCCCATAAAAAATCCTGAGTTTGTCCAGTTTCATCCAACAGTCTTGGAAAATTCTTCCTTTCTCATCTCAGAGGCAGTAAGAGGCGAGGGAGCTATTTTGATAGATGACAAAGGCAATAGGTTTGTAGATGAACTTCTGCCAAGGGATCAAGTGGCAAGGGCGATATATTCTAAACTAAAAGAGGGAAGGAAGGTATTCCTTGACCTTAGACCCATAGCAGAAAAAGGGGTGGATATCAAAGAAAGGTTCCCTACCATATACTCTAAGCTTGTGGAAAGCGGTTATGACCCATACAAACAACCCATACCTATCGTTCCCGCAGCACACTATTACATAGGTGGTTTAGAGGTTTCCACTTATGGGCAGACAAGCATTTTTGGCCTTTATGCGGTGGGAGAGTGCAGTTGCACAGGAGTCCACGGCGCCAACAGGCTCGCTTCTAACTCTTTACTTGAGGGCTTAGTCTTTGGCTACAGAACTGCTTATCAGATCTATCATGACAAAAAATATGCAAAAAAGAGCAGAGCCCAATTTAAACACATCGCTTCAGGACACGAAAAGCCCAAATACAGCTTTGAAGACTTAAAAGTTTTAATGTGGGATCACTGCGGTATTGAAAGGGAAGAAGTTTCCTTAGCGGAAGGTATAAAAAAGCTTTTAAATTGGCTAAAGGATTGGAAAAGTTGGGAGAGGACTCCAGAAAGCAGAAGGCTTTTTGACATAGGTCTTGTAGCTCTTGCTACACTAATTGGTGCCCTGCAAAGAAAAGAATCAAGGGGATGCCATTACAGAAAGGACTTTCCTTACCAAAGGGACCAGTTTGAAAGGGATACTATAATAGATTTCTTTGGTTTAAACTTATTGGAATGAAGTTAAGAAAATTGCTAAGAAAAAGCGAGCTGTTGGATGAAAGGTCAGAGGTGCAGGAGCTTTTCAAAGAGTGGCAAGAGATAGACTATGAGTTTAAAACTCAAGAGATCAACAACTGCTTAGTTTTGGAAGTTAGTCTAAATCCAGAAAGCTTTGACGCCTTGATAGGTATTTTTGCAACTAAAGAAGAAGCTATGGGAGCTTTTTTAAGTCTTGCGGAGGAACTGGGATGGGAAAAGGTGCCAGAAAGCTTTGCGTTTTATCATGCCATCTTTGACGGCAATAAAGTTATCGCAGGGATAAAGGTAGATGGTCAGATATATACTTACGACCAGCTTAATTTAGAAGCAATGATCAGACAGTTAGCAAGCAAAGACAGAATAGTGGTGTATTCTATGGATGTTTTAACTTACATAAAGGATATATACCCAGAGGTGGATAGAAAAACCTATTCCATATCCAAAGCTATAGTTCAAAAGGCGATGAACCCACCTGACTTAGACATCTTAGCCAAGCTTTACGGGAAGGAACTAAGATCCATTGAAGACTACCTTAACTTTATTGAAGAGCTAACAAAAGCACCAATAAGGTTGCCAGAAGGGGAAGTTCAACTTCCACCCTTAGACGCACCTACTCAAGCTTGCTGATTAGCTGGAATATCTGCTCTTTTTTGTTGCGATAGCTTGCCCTATTACAAATAAGCCTTGCGGTTGATGGACTTATCTCTTCAAAGATTACTAAATTATTCTCCTTTAAGGTTCTTCCGGTTTGCACCAAATCAACTATGGCATCAGATAAGTTAAGAAGGGGGGCAAGCTCTACAGACCCATTTAGGTGTATTACCTTAGCCTTTATGCCCTTTTCCAAAAAGAAGTTTTTTGTTATCCTTAAATACTTTGTCGCAACTCTTAAACAGGAAGAAGTCCTGTAGTAGTCGTATTTCTCTTGCTTTCCCGCTACAACTAGCCTGCAAAAGCCTATACCAAGGTCAAACAGTTCATACACATCTGGTTCTCTTTCCAACAGCACATCGTAACCCACCACTCCCAAGTCCGCCACACCGTTTTCTACATAAACGGGTACGTCAAAGGGTTTTACCAAAAGAAACTCATAATTTCCAACCTGAATTTGGAGCTTTCTTCCTTCCTCAAAACCTTCTTGGATTATGCCTCTGTTTTTCAAAAATTCAACAGTTTCCCCAAAAAGCCTTCCCTTCGGTAGAGCAATTCTGAGCATATTAGAATTTTATAGAGCTAAAATAGATAATATGCGAATAATGGAATTTTTGAAAGAGAACAAACTCTCCTTAGGAGACAACTTTAGACTACTTCTTGAAAGGCTTGATATGTATGACGAAGGACTGATAAAAAGCGTGGAAAGTAAAATAGGAGAACCTGCCAAGATGTCTAAGTCAAAGGCTAACACTGTGGACCCAGAGTTTGCGGTGCAAAGCTTTGGCGCGGATACCATAAGGCTATACATACTTTTTGCTGGGCCTGTGGAAAAGGATTTTGAATGGACCGACGAAGGAGTTCAAGGAGCCTATAGATTTTTGAAAAGACTTTGGAATTACTTTCACGAAAGGCTTGAAGACATAAAAGGTGTAACCTATTCGAAGGAGGATTTTGCAAATCTCAACGAAAAGGCTAAGCAAATAAGAAGAAAAGTCCATCAGACCCTAAAAAAGTATCTTCAGGATATGGAGGAGCTATCCTTCAATACCGCAATAGCCAGCATTATGGAGTTAGTGAATACCATTCAAGAGTTCAAACCGGAAAAAGAGGAAGACTACAAAGTTTTAAAAGAGGGCTTAGAGATTGTCCTATTTATGCTCTATCCGATCACGCCTCACATATGTGAAGAGTTGTGGAACAGAATGGGTCATGAAAGACTACTCATCCATTATCCATTCCCCGAACCAGACCAAGAAGCTCTCAAAGTGGAGGAAGTGGAAATTCCTGTGCAGATAAACGGAAAACTTAGGGGACACATAAGACTACCCGTCGGAGCGGAAGAGCAAGTTGCAAAGTCTGTAGCAATTGCAAACGAGAAGATAAGAAAACTCATAGAAGGAAAAAGGATAGTAAAGGTTGTTTATGTTAAAGATAAGCTTATAAATTTAGTAGTAAGCGATGGATAGCCTTATCGCTTGGGTTGTGTTTATAGTTAAACTCCTGATCGTCTTGATAATAATTAGCATTCCCCTTCTTTTGATCATAGTTGCTCTCTCAAACTTTCTCTACAAGAAGATAGAGCCTAAGTATGAAGAAATGAGAAGAAAGAGGATGAGAGAGCTGGGAGAAAAGGAACAAGGGGAATAATAGCCTTTACAAAAAACTATGATAAATATCATATAATTTACGCTTGACACTTATTAAGCATATGCTAATTTTTTGATAATGCAAGAAATAAGGAGGTAAAGTATGCGAGTGCTACCTGGACCTGTCGGTTATATGCCTACCCCAGCTGCTTTTGAAGGAGTGGAACTACCTCCGCCAGGTAAAGCTTTGCTTTATGGTGAAATAGTGGACGAAGAAGTCGCTATGAGGGAAGCGGCAAAGGCTTTGCTTACACGCAGAAACCCTACCATATTCCCGGGACCTTTGGTTTTGTGGGGTTGGAACGCATCAGCTATGGAGAAGGCTAAGGCTGTGTTGGAACTTGCTATGGAAATTCCCAATTGCAGAATTATTCCTATGCCAGACTACAGACCAAAGTATCCAAAGATAGACCCAGAGGCGGAAATAAATCCAAATCATCCAAACCTTACCATACTTCACAATAAGATAGAAGTCTGTATATTCGTAGGGGTTCATTGTCATTATGCAAACCTTTCTCTTAGGATGATAAGAGCAGGAACAAATTGCTTTACTATAGCCTTGTGTGCAGAGATGGGACACGAAGACGCAATGGTCTCTCTAAGGGATGTGCATGCAGACGAAATAAGGAAGTTCAAGGATGTGCTTGTGCAAGTAAGAAAGGAGCTTGGTATAGAGTGGGAACCCAAGCTTCCTCCAGAAAATCCATCCCTTCCACCTGAAAAATACGAAACCCTTTCTGCACTAGATTACGGAGAATACTTATACCTTCTTATGCCTAAAAAAGGCGAGACTGTAGAAGAAAGCGAATAAACTTGGAGGTAAAACCATGCCAGAGCAGAGAGTTGTAGATGCAGATTATCTTCTTTTAGAAGCTCCAAGGGAGCGCAAGTTTATAACAGGTGCCCAAGCTATGGCAGAGGCAGTCAAGCGTGCCAACGTAGATATTGCCATAGCCTATCCTATCACTCCCCAATCTGAGGTTATGCACCTTGTAGGAGATCTTTGGGCTCAGGGCTATCTTAGGGATTACTACAGGGCAGAAGAGGAATATGGTGCTATGTCTGCCATAGCGGGTGCGGTAAGAGGTGGTGCAAGGGCTTTTTCTGCTACCTCAGGACCTGGTCTTTTAAGAGGTCTTGAAGCAATTGCTTCTTGGCCAGGGCACAGAATACCTGCGGTGCTTGGTGTGCTAACAAGAGTAGTAAATGCTCCCCTTTCCATACAGCCTGACAACATAGAGATCTCTTACCTTTTGAACTGTGGGATGATAGTTCTGCATGCAGAAAATCAGCAGGATGTTTTTGACTTTACTTTGGCGGGTTTTGTAATATCCGAAAAGGTGGATGTTTATATACCGGTAGCAGTTTGCACCGAAGGATTTTTCGTTACTCACGCAAAGGGTTACGTGAATATGACCCCAGAAGATATGAAGTTACCCCCAAGGGACCCATATAAGGCACCAGTTCCACCCACCGACTGCGAAATACCTCCCGCAAGGATCCAAAGGGATGCGCCAGTTCAGAAGTCTAACTTTATGAGCTATCTAATACACGCGGTGTGGCAACAGGAAGTTTGGGCTTCAAACATAAGGGCTATGAAATACATATACAAGTATCTAGGTGGTCCAATAGAGGTGGTAAATCCTGATGCGGAGGTGTTTATAGTAGCCTCTGGCTGTGCAGCGGCGCAGGGAAGGGAAGCGGTAAGGTATTCGCAGATGGAAGGCCTAAATGTTGGCCTTGTTAAAGTAAAATCCATAAGACCGTTCCCAGAAAAGGAGATAAGGGAAGTACTTAAAAAGGCAAAGGCTGTAATAGTTCCAGAGCACAACATAGTAGGATGGTTAGCCAAAGAAATTAAGGCTACCATTCCAGACAACGATAAGGTTATAGGTGGTCCAAGGGTTTACGGCGGTATGACCTTGCCAGTGGAACTTATCATGGAAAAGGTATATTCCGCCTTTGGCATAAAGAAGGAAAAGAAAGTAGTAGTCTAAAAAACTAAAAAGGAGGTATTATCATGGGTTTGGAATACGTAAGGATCTCTCCAGGCTTTGAGAGATACATGCCCAAAGACTATGTGGATTTAGTCAAATATGGGCAGTTTGGCAAGCAAATAGATGTGCAACAGCTTGGACAGTTCAAAGAGCTTTTAGAAGAGCATCCAATGTGTGCTGGATGCTTCATGGCTTACTTCATAAGGGTCTTTTATGCAGCCTTGCCCAATCCAGAGGATACCATAGTTATAGGCACAGCAGGGTGTGCAAGGCTCGCCCTTTCTCAGGCAGCAGTTCCTTTCATTTATGGAAACTACGGAGACACAAACGCAGTAGCTTCTGGTCTTAAAAGAGCGCTTACCATCAGGTTCCCAGACAAACACAAAGACGTGGTGGTTATAGCAGGAGACGGTGGTCTTATAGACATAGGTTTTGGTATGACCATGCACTCTTGGTTCAGAAAAGAAAAATTCACAACCATAATGGTGGACAATGAAGTTTATGGAAACACCGGAGGTCAAGAGAGTGGAATGTCTCCAAAGGGTGTTCAACTTAAGATGGCGCCAAAAGGTAAACAGTTTGATAAAATAAATGCGGTGGAGCTAGCAAAGGTAGCAGGTTGTGTCTATGTAGCAAAGCTTGCTCCCACAAACCCCAAAAGGATTGCAAAGACAGTAAGAAGAGCTATTCTTGCCGCAAGGCACTTTGGTCCAACCTTCATACACGCATACACTTCTTGCAACATAGAGTATTCCATACCCACAGAAAAAGTTCTTGAAGATGCAAGGAAAAGAGAAAAGCAGGACTTTGCCTTTTACGAGTGGATGACCGACGAAGTCAGAGAATTCTTTGAGGAGATAGAAAGGAAGCCTGAGGAGGTAAAGGCATGAAAAGGTATAACATACGCATAGCAGGTGTTGGTGGGCAGGGGGTCGTCACCTCCGCCCATATTATTGGAAATGCTATGTCTGCGGCAGGAAAGTATGCTACATTGGTTCCCTTCTTTGGCTCTGAAAAGAGAATGGCTCCGGTGGAAGCTTACGTAAGGGTTTCAGATCAGCCCATCTACGAAGTGGGAGAGGTGGTCTATCCAAACGTGATAATGATCTACCATCCTCAGGTTATAACACACGGAAAGTCCTACACCATGCCCTTTTACTCTGGACTTAAGGAAAACGGAACTGTTATAATAAATACAGACGTGGATATAATACCTGAAGAGGATTGGAAAATTCTTGAAGAGCTCAACACTAAGGTTTATATGTTTCCCGCAACAAAGTTAGCCCTAGACATAGCGGGCACAGAACTTGCTACTAACATGGCTATGGTAGGGCTGTTCTTTGGAATAACAAGGCTTGTAGGTTTTGAACATATAGAGCAGGCGGTTAGGGAAAGATTTTTGGGCAATACCTTTGTTGCCTCTGGAGGAACCACAGCCCTTGACAGTGCAATAGAAAAGAAGTTTAAGAAGAAAATGGAACTGCTTGAAAAGAATATGCAGGTCATAAAAGAGGCGTTTAAGATTGCGGAGGAAAAGGGATGGGTAGAGGAAGAAGCTTACACACGATAACATCCATTGGAGGTAGGTTGAGGTATGTATTACGTGGCGGAGGTAAATGAGGCTGAATGTGCAAAGTATAACTGCAAGCAGTGTGTGCTCTTTTGTCCCGAGCCAAACACTCTTATGTATGAAAGTTCTAAGCACACCGCTTGGGTAAATACTTCAAGATGTAAAGGTTGTGCCATATGCGTTTATGTGTGTTCTGACCTTCTAAAGAGAAACTGCATACGGATGGTTATGATGACTTCGGGAGACTAAAGCATGGAAGAGCAGTTGAAGAAAAAGTTTGAACAGTTGGCTGAGGAAGTGGAAAAAAACATGGCAAATCCTGATGTGGATCTGGAAGTGTGCTTTGATGAATCCTGTGGGATTCCTTACCTAATCGTTAGATACGTAGTTGAAGAGCACAGCGTGCATGAAAAGAGAATAGACATAGACAAGGAATACTGGGAAAAAGACGTAAAGGACCTTGCCAACTTCGTAACCTTTCAGATTGAGCAATTTTTGGAGGAGATAGACTCGGTAGAATACGGTGGAGAATGATGATCCCCGCCTTTGTAATAACAGGTTTTTTGGGAAGTGGAAAAACCACACTGCTTTTAAACTCCGCAAGGAAGCATTTCAAAGATAAAAAGGTAGCGGTTATAGTAAATGAGTTTGGAGAAGTTGGCGTAGATGGCAAAGTGCTTGAAAATGTATATTCAAGCGTGGTAGAACTGCCGGAAGGGTGTATATGCTGTACTTTGCATGCAGAGTTTGAAAAAGCTTTATCGGAAATAAGGGAAAAGTATAGCCCGGAGGTTATTTTGGTGGAAACTTCTGGATCCGCTGAGCCCTTTCCTGTAGCCTTCAGTCTCAAAAGCTTAGGATGCTCTTTGGAAGCCATAATCTGCGTAATAGACGCTAAAAACTTTCACAAATACAAACAGGACCATACAGCCCTTTATCAGATCGGTGGATCCAACGTGGTGGTTATAAACAAAGTGGATCTTGTTTCTCAGGAAGAGCTTCAAAATTTGGAAGAAGAAGTTAGAAGTATTTGGGAAACTTACGCACTAAGAAATACTTTTACCGGAGAGAAAGTTTACAGTAGGCTTAGCATTTATAAGACCGCTTATGGCATACTTCCGGAGGAATTTTTCGCAGGATCCTACTCTTTGAACGATCTACTTGAAATTTCACAAGGTGATCATCACCACCATTCATACTACCAAAGCGTGCAATACTACGAAGAGCCTATTGAATACGAAGAACTACAAAGGATGTTCAAAGAGCTACCTGAGGAAGTTGTAAGGGCAAAGGGAATAATTAGGATAAAGCACGCACCCTATCCTGTGCTTGTAAATTACAGCTTTGGATACTTTGACTTTGGAAATGAGCTTCCCAATTACAAAGGTAAAAGTTTTTTAGTATTCATATCAAAAACTCCCGCACCCATTCGTATGAAGTTGTAGGATCATGAGCTTAGAGCTTGTGCTTCAGAACATACTCAACCCTCCCATACTGTTTTTCTTTTTGGGTATGCTTGCGGTTTTTGTAAAGTCTGACCTTGATATTCCACAACCTTTACCTAAGTTCTTCTCTCTCTTCCTTTTAATATCCATAGGTTTGCAGGGTGGTTATAAGATAGCCCAAAGCAGTCTAAGTCTTTATGTTTTATTGGTTCTACTTTCTGCCGTGTTTATGGCAGTGGCGGTTCCAATATACGGCTTTTTCATACTTAGGTTAAAGCTTGATGTGTATAATGCCGCTGCGATAGCGGCTACCTATGGCTCTATAAGTGCGGTTACCTTTATAACAGGTGGAGCCTTTCTTAACTCTTTGGGAGAAAGTTATGGTGGATACATGGTGGCGGCAATGGCTCTTATGGAGTCACCAGCCATAATAGTGGGTTTATTGCTTGTTTCTTTGCTTGCTAAAAATCAAAATGGCGAAGAAAGGGCAAACTGGAAGGAAATATTCAAAGAAGCATTCTTTAATGGTTCAGTTTTCTTGCTTATGGGCTCCTTTTTTGTGGGCATTCTTGTAGGAGAAAAGGGTTGGAAAAGTATGGAACCCTTTTTTGGAAACCTTTTTAAACCTATGTTAGCTTTCTTTCTGCTTGACATGGGGATAGTAGCCGCAAGGCAGATGGGCACGATAAAGAAAGTAGGTAGATTTTTAGTAGCCTTTGGTATTCTTTTTCCTATTTTCAACGCAGCAGTTGCGATATTACTGGCAAAGCTTTTAGGGTTTTCTAAAGGAGATGCCTTTATGTTTTCTTTGCTATGTGCAAGTGCATCCTATATAGCGGTGCCCGCAGCAATGAGACTTTCTCTTCCAGAAGCAAACCCAAGTTTTTATGTTACCATGAGCTTAGCCTTAACTTTCCCCTTTAACATTACCATAGGTATTCCTTTATACTATCAATTGATTAGCCTTATATGGGGGTAAGGTATGATTGCACAAAAGAAAGTAGAGATTGTGGTAAACAAGCCTTACCTGAAGAGAATTTTGGAATTTTTGGAAAGTAAAGGTGTGAAAGGTTACACGGTTATAGAGGATGCCCTTGGGCTTGGTGAAAGAGGATTGATGAGGGGGGATGAGATCACAGATACTTTTAAAAACAGCTATATCTTTACTGTTTGCGAAGAGAAAATAGCGGAAGAGATAGCCAAAGACATTGTCCCTTATCTGAAAAAATACGGTGGAGTGTGCTTAATTTCAGATGTGCTTTATGTAAAACACTAAGGGTTTTCCTTAAAACCTTCTACCATTCTGCACTCGCCATTGTAGATCGCTCCCTTCTCCACATAAAGCTCGGAAACTTCAAGGTTACCCAAAACCTTAGAACCATTCTTGAGCTCTACACTTCTTGCCTTTATATTTCCCGAAATCTCTCCGTATGCGATTAAACTATCCACGCTTATATCTCCCTTCACACTTCCGCTTTCCCCTATTATGACACAGCCATTGCCGTTAATATTTCCCACAACTTTCCCGTCTATTCGTGTAATCCCCTCTGGGACTGTAATGTTGCCTTCAAAAATCGTTCCTGCACTTATCAGAGTTTTAATTTCCTGACTTACACTCGGTTCCTTTTTTTTACCGCCAAACATTTCAAACTACCTTCCAACTATTTTAAAACCAGAAAACTTGAAGGGTTCAAATGCTTTCCGTTTAGCCTAACCTTGTAATGAAGATGGGGTCCTGTGCTTCTGCCTGTAGAGCCAACCCTTCCCAAAACCTGACCAGCTTTAACCTCTTGACCTGGCTTTACCTCAATCTTTGATAAATGGGCATACAGGGTGGTATAGCCCGAAGAATGTTTTAGTATAACTGTATTTCCGTATTCCCCATACCATCCTACAAAATCCACTACACCGTCTGCGGTCGCCCTAACCTTTTGCACCCATAGGAGCTTCTATGTCAATGCCAGTGTGAAACTCGTACCCTTTTCCAAAAGGATTCTTTCTCCAGCCTAAGGTTGATGTTATTCTTCCATAAACAGGATAGCCTAAGGGTATGCTTCTGATATCTGAAAGTATCTGCTTAGCTCTACTTTCAAGAAACTCTATATGTGAAATATCCAGGTGGGATGACCCTTGATAACTTGGTCCACCCAATCCACCAGAAACTTTGATATTTGTAATACCTCTCTGGGATAGATAGGACTCTATTTCTATCAGGCGGGTTTCTAAAGATTTTAGCTTTTGGGCTAATAGGCGTTTTTCCTCACCGAGTTTTTGTTTCTTCTGGGATATTTTCCTGTTTTCTTCCTCAAGCTTCTTTACTTGAGCTTCCAGATAAAGCTTCTCGAAAAGTAAGGATAAGCCAAAGATGTAAGCCATTAAGGACGAAAAAAGAAGCATGCCAAGGAGAATAAAAAGGGCTTTCAGGTAAGCTTTGCGAATTCTAATAGTCTTGGGAGGCTCCCCCTCGTGTTGAACTAAAATTATGCTTATATATTCCCTCATTTTCTACCCCCCTAAGGTAATCTGAGACTATATAATACCATATCCCATGTGTATTCCTAAGGTTTTAACTGTGGCAGGGTCCGATAGTGGAGGTGGAGCAGGTATTCAGGCAGATTTGAAGACTTTTACCGCCCTTGGTGTTTTTGGAATGAGCGCCATTACTTCCATCACCGTTCAAAACACAGTTGGAGTTTTTGGGGTGTGGGATTTGCCACCTGAGGTTGTCTATGCGCAGATAAAGGTGGTGGTAGAGGACATAGGTGTGGATGTGGTAAAAACAGGTATGCTTTCTCATAGCGCAATAGTGGAAGCAGTAGCAAAGGCTATAAAGGACTTTAACATCCAAAAGTTGGTTGTGGATCCAGTTATGCGGGCAAAGTCTGGCGATCCGCTTTTGAAAAGTTCCGACGAATTGGCTCTCAAAGAGCTTCTCATACCTTTAGCCACCATCATTACCCCAAACATACCAGAAGCAGAAGCCCTTACGGGTATAAAGATAAAGACCGTAGAAGATATGGAGCAGGCATGTAAAGCACTCTACTCTCTTGGGACAAAGGCAGTTCTTGTTAAAGGCGGTCATATGGAAGGGGATAGACTGGTGGATGTTCTTTATGACGGTTCAGGCTTTGAGTATTTAATTTACGAAAGGATAAATACAAAAAACACACATGGCACCGGTTGCACCTTAGCTTCTGCAATCGCAAGCTATTTAGCAAAAGGTTTAGAGCTTAAAGAAGCGGTAAAGAAGGCTCGGGATTACGTGCAAGGAGCTATAAAGCACTCTCTTAGCATCGGAAAGGGCCACGGGCCTTTGAATCACATGTGGCTGTTCTATCCTTCTTTGTAGGCGGTGATTTCCACCTCAATCATCGCTCCAAGTGGTAGGTTGCTAACTTCTACAGTGCTTCTTGCTGGTTTAACTTTAACTTCTTTGAAGATCTTCTCGTAGATGTCGTTTAACTCCTTAAACTTTGAAAGGTCCTTTAGATACACCACAACCCTAACCACATCCTCCCAAGAGTATCCTGCTTGCTCAAGGATTGCACCTATGTTTTCAAAAACCTGTTTTGCTTGCTCCTGAAAGTTTTCCTTTAACCTGCCCGTGCTTGGCTCTATGCCTATCTGTCCTGAAAGAAACAGGAAATTCCCTACCCTTACCGCTTGGGAGTAAGGACCCACTGGCTTTGGTGCCCTATCCGTAAAAACCTCTGTCTTCATGCATACACCTCAAGGTAGAGTTTGGCTATCTCCTTTGCTAAGTTGTTCATCCTGCGTATATACCTTGCCCTTTCCTGCACGGATATTACACCCCTTGCATCCAGTAGGTTAAAGGTGTGGGAACATTTGAGGAGGTAGTCATATGCGGGAAGAACTAACCGCTCTTGGAGTAGCCTTTTTACCTCTCCTTCGTATAGCTCGTAGAGATTAAAAAGAAGATTGGGATCCGACTTTTCAAAGTTATACACGCTCCACTCGTATTCTGCTTTTTTAAACACATCTCCGTAGGTAAGCCACTGATTCCACTTTATGTCATAAACGCTATCCACACCCTGAAGATACATGGCGATACGCTCCAGTCCATAGGTTATCTCCACGGAGATTTCTTCAAGATCTATCCCACCAGCCTGCTGAAAGTAAGTAAATTGAGTTATTTCCATACCGTCAAGCCAAACCTCCCATCCCAAGCCCCAGGCACCTAAGGTGGGAGATTCCCAATCGTCCTCCACAAACCTTATATCGTGCTCCTTTGGGTCAATGCCCAAGGCTTGTAAGCTTTCAAGGTAAAGATCTTGCGGATTGTCTGGTGCAGGCTTTAGTATTACTTGAAACTGAAAGTAGTGCTGAAGCCTATTGGGATTTTCTCCGTATCTTCCATCCTTTGGCCTTCTGGAAGGTTCCACATAAGCCACATTCCAAGGCTTAGGTCCAAGCACTTTTAAAAAGGTAGCGGGATTCATCGTCCCAGCACCCGTTTCTATGTCATAAGGTTGCCAAACTGCGCATCCTTTTTCAGCCCAAAAGCGCTGTAAGTTTATGATGATGTCTTGGAAAAACATAAGAAAAATTATAGCAATCTATCAAAGAGAACTGTCAAAAAGTATGCTATGCTCACATAGCCATTGACAGTAAAAAAAGCCTTGTTTATCTTTGAAAGGTCATTCTCTTTTACAAGGGAATGCTCGTAGAAAAGAAAAGCTCCAAGAAGGAGCATACCAAGAACGTAAATAAAACCCAGAAAATCTACAAAAAAGATCAAACTAAAAAGGAACAGAAAAGTTATAGAGTGGAAGGCTCGCGATATTTTTATTGCCTTTCCAAGCCCGAACTTGACTGGTATGGACTTAAGACCAAAGCTTTTGTCAAACTCATAATCCTGAAGGGAGTAGAGAACGTCAAAGCCTGCAACCCAAAAACCCATTCCCACTCCGAGCACAAGAGCGGTCTTAGATATACTTTCGTTTAAGGCAATATCAACCGCCACAGGTATGAGAAAATAGACCACGCCCAACACAAGATGGGGGTAGTAGGTTATTCTCTTTGCGTAAGGATAAAGCCAAAGGAGAAACACAACCAAAGGGGCAAGGAAAAAGGTATGCAAGTTTATCATCGCAGAGGAAAGAAGGAATAAGGCTCCTGACAAAATTGCCAATCTTTTTATGCTTTCTTCCGAAATGATTCCTTTAGCGTGTATCCAATCTTTTGTGCGTGGGTTTTGCTTATCTATGGGAAGGTCTATTAGTCTGTTTAGGGACATTCCCAAGGTCCTTGCGGATACAAAAGCTAAGAGTATCCAGAAGAGTTTCCAAAGGGAGGGAAAACTATCCACCAGCAAGACCACGGAAGATAGCAAAAAAGGCAGAGCAAAAATCGTGTGCTCAAACTTTGTAAGCTCTGCGTAAGCTTTTAGGTTCATATGTCAAATATTACCTCTGCCAAAAACTCTTCACCAACTTTTTCTACCCTTAGCCTGTGGTAGGTGGCTGCCTTTATAACCAGTTTGGAGGGATGGAAACTTGGGTCGTAATCTCCACCTGAAAGTATGACTCTGACACCGTTTTCTTTTAGCTCCACCAGATCACACCCGCTGGCTACAAACTTCTCTTTTTCGTGCAAAACCAAAGCTTTGTTTATGGTGTCCGCTAAAAGATAGGGCAGTTCTCCAAAAACTTCCAACTCTACCTTTTTTGATGGTTGAACACTTTCTATGTCCGTTATCTCGTTGAAGGTAGCAAGGATTGCTTTGCAGAAAAGCTCCTCTAAGCTTTTTGCCCTAACCCTTATACCAGTATCTGCGGTTATATCTTCTATAAGCTCGTAAAAACTCATCTATATCTCCAAAACGTCAAGCATGGTGTAAAACCCTGGCGGTTTGTCCTTTATCCACAGACAAGCCTCCAAAGTTCCCCTGGCGAATATGTCCCTTGACGTAGCCCGATGGGTAAGCTCTATCCTCTCTCCAAAGCCTATGAGGTAAAGGGTATGCTCCCCTACCACATCTCCACCTCGCAAAGACATAACCCCTATTTCATCCCCTCTTGGATCTATACCTTCCCTTCCAAACTTGCCCACTTGGGATGGATCTTTATCCAGAGCTTGAGCAGACACCTCAAGTAGTTTTAAAGCTGTTCCACTCGGAGCATCCTTTTTGAATCTGTGATGGATTTCTAAGATCTCCACGTCAAAGTTTTTGTCCCTTAGGGCTTTTACTGCTATCTGTGCGAGCCTAAAAAGAAGATTTACACCTAAGCTCATGTTTGGAGATAAAAGTATGGGGGCTAAGTTGGAAAGTTCTTTTAATTCTTCCACCTGCTGTTGGGAAAAGCCCGTGGTCCCTATAACCACTGGTTTGCGTGCGTAGGCAGAAAGTTTGGCATGGGCTAAAGCAGCAGTTGGACTCCCAGTAAAATCCACCACCACATCACCCAAGGGAAGGGCTTCTTCTAACCTTGAGGTTAGCACTCTACCTTTGAACTCTTCCATTCCTACAGCTTTTCCAAGGTCTTGGTCTCTCAAACAATCTGGATGTTCTACTCCAGCAGTCACTTCCAAGTTGTTGTATTCAAGCGAGAGTCTTAAGATCGCCCTTCCCATCCTCCCAAGGGCTCCGCAAAGGATAACTTTTGTCATTCCTCCTCTCCAAAGATCAAATCTTCAAGCTCTTCCACTGCATCCTCCGCTTGGTCCGGTGGAACTACAGATGGATAAATAGCTACCTGAACTCCCTCAGTAAAGAGCATCCTTTGGATTATTTCCTGCAGTTTTTCAAGCTCCTCCGGAGTTACATCATCCCTTATGCTCTCTTCTACGGGCTTGGAGGTTAAAAAAAAGCCTACCAAAGCAAAGGGGACTGCATAAGTTCTTTCTTCCATGACACTCTCCTCTAAGTTTTAGAGAAACATATTAACACACTTTAATCTCTGTTAAGCTTGTGAAAAACTCCAAAAGTTCTTCCCAGCTTTTTTGCCCCAGATCTCCCTCCGCCTTGGACCTGACGGAGACTAACCTGTTTTCCACCTCTCTGTCTCCCACTATGAGCAAGTAAGGTATCTTTGAAAGCTCCGCATCCCTTACCTTAGCAGAAAGCCTTTCGTTCCTTTCGTCTATTTCTACCCTAAATTTGTGGGACCTTAGAAATTCTAAAAGCTCTTTTGCGTAGGTTACATGCTTAGAGGATATAGGGATTATTCTTGCCTGCACTGGGGCCAGCCAGAAGGGCAGTAGCCCGGCGTAGTGTTCTAACAGTATGCCCGTAAATCTTTCTATGGAACCAAAGATTGCCCTGTGGATCATATAAGGTCTGTGTCTTCTGTTGTCTGGACCTACATACTCCATGTCAAAGCGCTCTGGCAGGTTAAAGTCAAACTGGATGGTGGAACACTGCCAAAATCTACCTATGGCATCCTTTATCTTTATGTCTATCTTTGGACCATAAAAAGCTCCTCCACCTTCGTCTATCTCGTAACTCAGCTTCAGACTCTCCACCGCTTTCTTAAGGGCACTTTCTGCCTTTTCCCACTGCTCTTGGGAACCTATGGCTTCGGGTGGTCTGGTGGAGATATAGACTTTAAAGTCTTCAAAGCCAAATACCTTTAGCATCCAGATGGCAAAGTCCAAGGTTTCGTGTATTACATCGTCCACCTGCTCGGGCGTGCATATAATGTGGGCGTCATCTTGGGTAAAACCTCTGACTCTCATAAGTCCGTGCAAAACTCCGGATAATTCGTATCTATAGACTGTGCCAAGCTCTGCCAGCTTTAAAGGTAATTCCTTGTAGCTTCTTAGCTTACTTTTGTACACTGCAACATGAAAGGGACAGTTCATGGGTTTGACAAAATACTCCTCTTTTTCCATTTCCATGGGTGGATACATGTTCTGTCTGTAATACTCAAGGTGTCCGCTTGTTTGCCAAAGGTGTGCCTTACCTACATGTGGGGTGTATATGAGCTGATAGCCTCTTTTTAAATGTTCTTCTTTCCAAAAGTCTTCCAGAATTTTTCTGTAAATACCACCCTTCGGAAGCCATATTACCAATCCTCCTCCTATATCCTCGTCTATGAGAAACAGCTCAAGCTCTGCACCGAGTTTTCTGTGGTCCCTTCTTTTTACCTCCTCGTAAAACCTTAGCCTTTCTTCCAACTCCTCTTGGCTCCAGTAGGCTATGCCGTATATTCTTTGGAGCATGGGTTTGGATGGGTCTCCTTGCCAGTAGGCACCCGCTATGTGGGTAAGCTTAAAAGCTCCTACCATTCCCGTATGGGGCACATGAGGTCCCCTACAAAGATCCACAAAATCCCCCTGTTCATAAATGGATATTATGTCTTGCGCATCTATCCTTCGGATAATATCAAGCTTGTAGTGTTCATTTAAGCTTTCAAAAAGTTTTATTGCCTCTTCCCTTTCAAGCTCCCTCCTAACAATAGGAAGGTTTCTTTTTATTATATCTTTCATCTTCTCCTCTATCTTAGGAAGGTCCTCCTCTTTTATCCTGACGCCTTCCACCTCTACGTCATAGTAAAAGCCTTCCTCTGTGGTAGGACCTACGCCAAGATGGACTACCTTTTTACCGTATATCTCCTTAATAGCTTGCGCCATTATATGAGAAAGGCTATGCCTCATTATTTCAAGACTTTCTGGATCCTTTTGATATATGGGGGCTATGTGTCCATTCTCTCTTATAGGTGTTTGCAAATCCAGTATTTTTCCGTTTAGTTTGGCACCGAGGGCATCTCTCACTCCTACCCTTTCAAAAAATTGTCTTACCGTAGTTCCCTCTTCTACATTGTACTCAACTCCATTAAAAACCACTTTGAACATGGCTAAAAATTATAATCCGTATGCTCTATAAAGCACCTCTATAGGATGAAGTGGTTTCTTTCCAGTGCCTAACTCAATTTGATTGCTTGCCAGCGGACAATCTGATACCACAATGTCTGCCTCTGAGCTTTTTATGTCCTCAAACAGCTTAGAGCCTACCTTGTATGCCATATCAAAGGTCTGTTTCTTTACACCAAAGGTTCCGTCGTGTCCAGAGCATCTCTCAATGAGCTTTACTTTTGTGTTGGGGATAAGCCTCATCAATGCTACAGCCCTGTATCCTACATTTAGGGACTTTAGATGGCAAGGAATATGGTATGCAATGCTTCCCATGGAGACCTTGAAATCTTTGTTGAACTTACCTTTTTCGTGAAGCTTCCAAAGGTATTCGTGCACATCAAAGACCTTTTCGGAAACTCTCTTAGCCTCCGGATCATCCGGCAGAAGAAGAGGATACTCATACTTTATCTGCAGGGCGCAGGTGGGAACCGGCACGATGATGTCATACCCAGCATCTACGTATGACTTTAGCACTTGGACGTTATGTTTTGCTTTAGCAATAGAAGCGTCTATGTCCCCCACATCAAAGAAAGGTATGCCACAGCACTGAACTTCTGGAATTTCAACCCAAAGGTCGTTTTTTTCAAGCACCCTAAGGAGAGCTATGCCCTTTTCCAAGTAGTTGTAGTTAAAAAGACAGGTGGGAAAGACTACTACCTTACCGTTTTCCCCCTTCACAGGATTTCTGTTCTTTTTATACCAGTCTATCAGAGTTTGAGAGTTTATAGGTGGAAGCTTTGCTCTCCTATCTATACCCATAAAGTTTTCTAAAATTACCCTAACAGGTTTTATGTTGTTGACCGTATTAACTATTGGTGCGAAGGGAACGGATAGTTTGCCCACTAAGTCTGTGTTAACCAAAAACCTGTCTGTGAGTTTGGCGCCTTTGGTTTTGAACTTCCAAACTTTGTATCTTAAAGAAAGGTGCGGAAAGTCTATTTTCCATTCGTGTGGTGGAGTATAAGGACACTTGAAATAACATTGCTTACAATGAAAGCAAAGTTCTAAGGGAAGAGCCAATTCCTCCTTGCTAAGCTTACTTAGGTCATCATCGTGTTTATCGACCGCATCAAAAAGTGCTGGAAAAGAAGGACAGTAGGTTACGCACATCCTACAGTCTTTGCACTTGGAATAAACCCTTTTTGCCTCTTCCCAAAGGGCATTTTCGTCCAAAAACTTCGGATCCTTGATGTTAAACTCAAAGTCCTTTGTTCCACCAATAGCTAACTCCATTTGTCTAACCTCCAATCTTTATAAATGCTATTATATGCAAATGATTTTCAATAGTCAAGGGAAATTGGAATTAGAAGTAGCAAATTTAGTTATAATTATTTTTTAGGAGGATCTTTGAATGCTATTAAACTTGGAAATTAGAAGCCAACTTAGAGATCTGTTTGAAAAGGAGCTTGAAAACGAGGTAAAGGTCAAACTGTTTAGTTTAGCTATAGGTTGTGATACGTGTCAGACTGCAGAGGAACTTTTAAAAGAGGTGGAAAGTTTATCTTCTAATAAATTAAAACTTGAGATTTACTCGCCGGTTATAGACAAAAACATAGCTGAGATCTACAAGATAGAGCGGGTGCCCACATTAGTCATAGAAGGAGATAAAGACTATGGTATAAGATACATAGGACTTCCTGCAGGTCTTGAATTTTCCACGCTTATAAACGGAATTGTTCAAGTTTCCAAGAGAAAGCCAAAGCTGAGCGACAGGACCATAGAGATCCTCCAAACCATAGACTTGCCTATGGAGATCATGGTCTTTGTAACTACCACCTGTGGATTCTGTCCTTCTGCAGCTATAACCGCTATGAACTTTGCAATAGCTAGCGATTACGTAAGTGCAATCATCGTGGATGCAGGAGAAAACATGGATCTTGCAGAAAGGTATCAAGTTGTAGGTGTGCCGAAAATAGTTATAAACAAAGGGCTGGTGGAGTTTGTAGGAGCTCAGCCAGAGAATGCCTTTTTGGGATACTTGGTCTCTGCCTACGAAAAACTAAAGAAAACTAACAATTAGGAGGTTTTCCATGCAGTTTTTCTTGGACACGGGAAATGTGGAAGAGATAAAGCAAGCCTTAGAGTGGGGTATTTTGGATGGTGTTACTACCAATCCAAGCCTTATAGCAAAGACAGGCAGGCCCTTTCTGGAAGTAGCAAAGGAAATTCTGCAGTTGGTGGATGGACCGGTGAGCTTAGAGACTGTGTCAAGGGACGCAAAGGGTATGATTGAAGAAGGTAGAAAGCTTGCGGATCTTGGCGACAATGTGGTGGTAAAGATTCCCATGACTCCAGAGGGTATAATAGCTGTGCAGGAGTTGGAATCAGAAGGCATACCGGTTAATGTTACCTTAGTGTTTTCCCCATCCCAAGCTCTCATAGCTGCAAAGGCTGGAGCTACGTATGTTTCACCTTTTGTAGGTAGATTGGATGATGCGTCAAACGAGGGTATGAAAATCATAAGGGAAATAAAGACCATCTTTGACAATTACGATTACGATACGCAGATCATAGTAGCAAGCGTGAGACATCCAATGCACGTGGTAGAAGCGGCGCTCATAGGGGCGGACATATGCACTATGCCCTTTGAGGTAATGAAAAAGCTATTCCAACATCCATTGACGGATAAAGGAATAGAGCTATTCCTTAAGGATTGGGAGAAAGTGCCAGGAAAACCTTTCTAAAACTTCTTCCCAGAGAAAAGCCTGATCAAGTCGTTTAGTATTACAAAAAGGGAAAGGGCTATTATAAGAGCTAAACCCGTTTTTTGCCAAGCTTCTTTGAACTTAACAGAGAGCGGTTTTCTTCTCAACATCTCAATAAAGAATAGAACTATCAGGCCCCCATCAAGCATGGGAAGTGGAAGAAGGTTGAATATGGCTAATTGAACAGAGATAAAGGCTAACAGGTTTAAGTAAGGGATTATTCCCTGCTGGGCAGACTGTCCTGCCAACTGGGCAATGGCTATAGGTCCCCCCAAGTTTGTAGGAGACAAAGCGCCAGTTATCATACTCCACACAGCCTTTAAGGTTAGCCCAGAAAGAAGAACGATCTTTTCCACACTGGCAACTAAGGATTCATAAACTCCTTGTTTTAGTCTTACCGTTTCTATATGTGGTATAACACCTATCACGGAAAGGTTGGTTTTTGGATCCCTCATAGGAAGGATCGTTAATTCTTTTTCCCTTCCGTCCCTTTCTATTCTTAGGTTTATCTTTTCGGAGGACCTTATGAGCTTTACCGCCTCTTGCCAAGTTTTAACCTCAACTCCGTTTATGCTTAATATTCTGTCTCCCTTTCTTATACCCACCTGATGGGCAGGGCTTCCTTCTAACACACCACCAATAACAGGCTCTATGATAGGCTCCGCGCCAAAGGCTTTTGGGTTTCTAACATCCAACTCCCCCCTTAAAACCTCAACCTTTCCACCTCTTAGCACTTCCACAGTTATTGTCCTTGCAAAGATCTCTCTTAGCATTCTTTCCTCTAAGTCTTTCCAGGTTTTAACCTCCTTTCCGTTTACGGAAAGCACCAAGTCCCCTTCCCTTATACCTAATCTTTCAGCCAAGCTATTTTCTTGCACATACCCCACCACAGGTTTTTCTAAAGCATACTTTGGAACTTCTTTACCCAACACACCAAGAAACCAAAAGACAAGGATCGCCAGAATGAAGTTAAAGAATGATCCCGCAAAGGCTATTAGTATTTTCTGCCAATTGGGCTTGGAGGAGAAAGCTCTCGGATCCGCTAAGTTATCCTCTTCACCGTAAAGCTTGACAAATCCACCCAAGGGTATGACTGAGAGCCTGTACTCAGTTTCTCCATACTGCTTTTTTAAGAGCACAGGACCAAAGCCTATGGAAAAGACTTCCACCTTTACACCAAAAAGCTTGGCAAACAAGAAGTGCCCAAGCTCGTGAAACCAAATTAAAACACCTATGAGTACTAAAAAAGCTACTACGTATTCCATTCCGCAAGAATCTCGTCAGGTATTCTAAAGTTATCCCTAAGTTGCCCGTTGCCAAGTATTACAAACTTTTGTATGGTTAGCTCTTCCAAAGCCATTGGACCTCTTGCGTGTATTTTGTCTGTGGAAATACCCATCTCTGCTCCAAGCCCAAACTCGTTGCCATCGGTAAATCTTGTAGATGCATTAACATAAACCGCAGCGGAATCTACTTCTGCAAGGAACTTCATAGCCTTTGTGTAATTTTCTGTTATTATGGCGTCTGAGTGCTTTGAACCATACTTTTCTATAAATTCTATGGCTTCGTCCAAACTGCCCACCACCTTTATGGCAAGTATCAAGTCCAAAAACTCTTCGTAGTAATCCTCCTCCGTTGCGGGAACAGCCTTCACAAAGTCAAGCTTTGGATGGGATTTTATTACCTTTAGGCTCTCTTCATCGCACCTTAGCTCCACACCAGCCCTTCCGAGTATGTAGGCCATCTTTGGAAGAAAGCTATTAAGAATATTTCTGTGGATTATCAGGTTCTCTACCGCATTGCAAACAGATGGTCTTTGAACCTTTGCGTTATAAACTATGTGATAAGCCTTTTCCAAGTCCGCCTCTTCATCTACGTATATGTTGCAAACTCCTTTGTAGTGCTTTATAACCGGTACTTTTGCGTTTTCGGCTACCGCCCTAATTAAACTTTCTCCACCCCTTGGAATAGCTACATCTACCTTACCCTCCATTTTAAGGATTTCCCAAACTATCTCCCTTTCCGGTCTATCTATGAACTGAATAGCTTCTTCCGGAAACCCCTCTTTAACTGAAGCTTCTCTTAACAGTTCCACAAGCGCCCTGTTTGAGTTTATAGCTTCCTTTCCACCTCTGAGTATTACAGCGTTGGAAGACTTTATACAAAGGGAAGCTGCCTCTACGGTTACGTTGGGCCTTGCTTCGTAGACGATAAAGATCACACCCAAAGGCACCCTCATCCTTCCAACCCTTAAGCCGTTGGGAAGGGTCCACATACGGGTTATTTCTCCCACAGGGTCCGGAAGGCTCGCCACATCCTTCAGCACCTTTATCATACCATCTATTCTTTTGTCGTTTAGAACAAGCCTATCTATCAAAGCAGGAGAAAGACCTTGGGCTACCGCATACTCCACATCTTTTTTGTTTTGCTCCTTTATGTGGTCCCTTTTTTTGTCCAAAAGCTCTGCAGCGGTTAAAAGGGTTCTGTTTTTTACCTCCGTAGGAATAGAGCTCAAGGTCCTTAATACCTTCCTTGCCCTATCTACCTTTTCTTCTGCATAAACTTTTAGCTCCATGGCAGAACTCCTTAACTTAGTTTGATAGTTTTGATTCAAGCTTTTCTACCCTAAGAAGTATATCGTTGATTATTTCTTTGTTCGAAATAGCTTCCTTTAATTCACCGCTTATCTCAGATAGTTTATAATGCAGATAGTCTATCCTACTGTTTATCTGATCAATCCTTGCGGTGTTTTCCCTTATCTCGTATTTTAGTTCAGCCCTTATTTCGTCAATTCTTTTGTTTGTTTCGTCAATCCTTATAGTATTTTGCATGATTTCTGCTTTCAGTTCAGCCCTTGTTTCGTCAATTCTTTTGTTCGTGTCGTCAATTCTTTTGTTTGTTTCATCAATCCTCATAGTATTTTGCATAATTTCTGCTTTCAGTTCAGCTTTTGTCTCATCAATTCTTTTGTTTGTCTCATCAATTCTTTTGCTAAGCTCGTCTATTCTTTTGTTTGTTTCGTCCAACTTTCTTTCCAAGGCAAGCTGACGTTCTTCCAAAGCGCTCATTCTGGCTTCTATGCCAGCCATTCTTGCGTTCATTGATTCAATAGCCAATCTGTATCCGCTTAGCTCACCGCTCACAGATACCTTAAAGTCCCTAAGTTCTTCTTTTATCTCTCCAAGGACAACATCCTTTAACTTTTCCAAAATTTTCTCCAAATCCACAGGATATATTATAATTCTTTCCCTCATGGGGGTCTATAAAATAGCGGTTTTGAAAGGGGACGGAATAGGTCCAGAGATCGTAGATTCTGCAATAAAAGTGCTAAGGCATGTGGAAAAGCTCTCTGGACACAGCTTTGAGTTGGAAGAGGGTCTAATTGGTGGCATAGCCATTGACCAAAAGGGTGAGCCTCTTCCAAAGGAGACCCTGGACCTATGTTTGCAAGCGGATGCGGTGCTTCTTGGAGCGGTGGGTGGTCCAAAGTGGGATAACCTACCCACATCCAAAAGACCGGAGAAAGGATTACTGCAGATAAGAAAAGCTTTGGACCTTTACGCAAACTTAAGACCTGCAAAGGTTTATGAGCCTCTGATTCAAGCGTCTCCCTTAAAAGAAGAAACCGCAAGAGGAACTGACTTTATCGTAATTAGGGAACTGACCGGAGATGTGTATTATGGAGAACCAAGGGGGATCTTTATAGAAAACGGCAAGCGTGTTGGCATAAACACCATGAGATATACGGAAGATGAGATAAGGAGGGTTGTAAAGAAAGCCTTTGAGATAGCAATGAAAAGAAGAAAGAAGCTAACCAGCGTGGATAAGTCCAACGTGCTTGAGGTTAGCGGGCTTTGGAAAGAGATCGTGGAAGAGGAGAGTAAAAATTACCCGGAGGTGGAGTTGGAACACCTTTACGTAGATAACTGCGCAATGCAGATAGTAAGAAGGCCCTCTTCCTTTGACGTGATCGTCACAGGAAACATCTTTGGAGACATACTCTCAGACGAAGCTGCGGTAATAACAGGAAGCTTGGGTATGTTGCCTTCTGCAAGCCTTGGAGAAAGGTATGCCCTTTATGAGCCAGTGCATGGCTCTGCTCCAGACATTGCGGGTAAAGGCATAGCCAATCCAATAGCCACCATACTTTCAGTTTCCATGATGCTAAGGTATTCGTTTAACTTAGAAAAGGAAGCGCAAGCCATAGAAAAAGCTGTGGAAAAAACTCTTGAAAAGGGCTACAGAACACCGGACATATACTCGGAAGGTTGCCTAAGGGTTGGCACCCAGCAAATGACTGACGCTATAATAAAGTCCTTGGAGGAAGTATGGCAAGAGTTATATTGATCTTTCTATTTTTTCTCTCCTTTGGCTTTTCGGACGAGCTGAAGGAAAAGCTAAAAGCCTTCTTTGAGAGGGAAGGTTACGTTATAAAGGTAGAGGGAGATAGGGTTTGGGTGGATATAAAAAATCTGAGAGAAAAGGAAGAGCTGACAGTCCTTAGGGAAGGAGAAGAGATCATCCATCCTATCACAAAGCAATCCCTCGGGAAAGAGTTAGAAAGAATTGGTAAGATAGTGGTGGAAGAGGTTAAAGATAACTTTTCCGTGGGAAAGCTGGTAGAAGGTAGAGGTATAAAGCCCGGTGATAGGGTAAAGGTTGAGATAAAGAGTCTTTGCTACGAAGGCTCAGAAGAGGGATACTTTCTGTTAAGCTCTGTGTTTGCCAGAGTAGAAAAGGGTAAAGGTTGCGCTTATACAGTTAGAGAATTTGAAAGGGGCTATGGGGTAGAATTTAAGGGCTCTGCTATAGCTTTTTTTGAAAAACCTACAGTGGGAGTGCCAAAGGCAAGCTTAGAGGACATAAATATTTTGGTTAAAGGAAAGTTTGTAAAACAGCTACCAGGTCTCCCCATCTCTGCGGATGTGGGAGATGTGGCAGGAGACGGAAAGGACCATCTGGTAATTCTCTTTTCTGGAAGGGTAGAGGTGTATGAAATCGTCAGAAACGACATAGTTTTAAAAGCTTCTTACTCTTTACCTGCGGGAGTGCCCGTATCCGTAGTGGTGGCATCCATAGGAGATGAAAAGAAGGATTACATAATCGTAAATATGGTCTCTGGAACAAGGGCAAACTCTGTAATACTCAAGATGGTAGGCGGAGTTTTAGTGCCTGTGCTAAAGGATGTGCCATACATAATGGGTGTTTTGGACAAAACAAAACCAAAGGAAACCTTTCTGGGCCAAAGGTTTGACTCAAAGGTAAAGTTTGGTAACGTGCTGAGGTTGAGTTTTGAAGGAAACAAACTCCAAGAAAGAGGCTTCTTTTTAGCACCAAGGGGTTTTAGAATAGACTCTGCCATATACTACGAAAACTATCTAATTTTTGTGGATGGGACCGGAAGGCTAAAAGTCTTTGAAGGTGATTCGGAAGTTTATGCGTCGGAAGACAGCTTTGACGGTTCCTACGCTTACGCAGAAATAGTTGAGGATATAAAGGACAGAGTGGTTTTCTATCCAAAACCGGCTTTGGTTAATTTGCTAAACTTTAGGTTTGCCTTGGTGCCAAAAAACACGGCAGGGAACGTGCTTAAAATTTTGGACATTCTTAAGTTTTCCAGAGGGGAGCTTGTGATAGTTGGAGAAAGGAAAAAAAGTCTCGTGTTCTCAAAGACAGTTAGGGGAAGCGAGTTTTTGGAAGCCATTCAAGCGGTAGTTAGCACAAAGGACGGAAGGGTTTTTGTTCTTACAGGAAGAGTGGGCACCATTCCGGTGCAAGATAAAGGAGAATTATACGAGTTAGAATTTAGACTCCTTTAAACCTTCTTAGATTTACAAGTGCCTGCGCTAAGGAGTTTCTGTAATCCTCTGCGCACTTTATCGTGTGTTCTATAAGCCTTAGCAATTCCTCAGCCTGCTCTTTTGTTAGGTTGTCCATTGGAAGACTGGAAAGCTCCTGAAGTTTCTCAAGAGCTGTGTTTATTTGCCTTTCCTTTAGAGCTAACTCACATTCCAGGAGCAACCTTTTGGCTTTTTCCATAATGGATCCTTTCTACCTCTTCCCAAGACTCCCTTAAGCCTTTGAGTATGTTTATTATCCTTTCAAGCTTTGCTGGGTCTTCTTTGAACATCTGGGACGTTAGCTCATCCATCAAAGCAGTGTATATCTCCCTTAGGTTCTTTGCTATCTCTCCTCCTTTTTCCATGTTCAAGGTTGCGTCCAACACGTTTATGATCTCTAAGGCTTTTCCTATGGCTTGGTATTTTCTCTCTTTCAAATCAAAGTCCTCTGAAGGGCTGTCCATCAACTCAAGGGCGGTTTCAAGGGAAGAAATAGCCTTATCGTAAAGCATTATAACAAGACGCACTGGGTTTGCATTCATCACCATGTTTTCAAGGTAAGGGTTATTGATCATTTTTTACCTCCTTGCATTTCAGATAGGGATACTATAAAGATTCTCATTCTTTCCATGATCTCTTGCGCCTGGTTTATAAAAACTTCCACGCTGGAAAACTCACGCTTTAATCTTTGCTCTTCCTCGATCAACTGTTCCTGAAACTTAGCCATCCTTTCGTTTATGTCATCTATACTGGACTGATAGTCGTTGATGAAGAACTGAAAGTCTATCCTTGTTTGTTCCAAATAGGTTCCATAGCTAATTTTTAAACCTTCTATTAGTCTCTTTAGCTCTTGGGGATTGTTAGAAGCCAGCTCATCCACAGCAGAGCCGTTAAAGGTAAGTGTTCCATCTTCGTTATAAGAGACTATACCGTATCTGAATAGAGGGTCCAACATGTTTGCCAAAGAGTTTTTAACTCCTGTTATTATCTGATCACCTTGGAATAGCCCTTTATCTTTGTCCGTCATCTCGTTTATCTGCTTAACAACAGCGTTGTATTTATTCACAAAGTCCGAAAAGAAATTCTTTACCTTTGAGTAATCGTCCCTTATGGTTATCGTAGCGCTCCCAGTATTCTTCAGTTCTACGGTCAGACCAGTTATTACGTTTTCCAAAGTGTTTGAGGGATTGCTAAAGGTAGTGCTTCCTATGGTGATCTGCGCATTCTTGGCAAATTGTAGAGGGTTGCCGTAGTCAAGCCCCCAGGTTCCGTTTAGGTTCATAGCGCTTGCTTCAGAAATTACAAAGGTGTTAGTTGAAGGGTCTGTTTCCAACCTTGAGTCTGCCTCGTTCTTTTCAGATAGCATAAGTCTGTATTTTGTTCCGTCGTAAAAGATGCTTGCCACTATTCTTGAGCCTGCCCTTTCGTTTATCTGTCTTACAAGGTCCTCAAGCTTGCCACTACCTGCGCTTATACTAAAAGTTTCGTAGTCACCATCGTCTTTTGCATATCGCAGTTGAAAGTCGTTCCAAGTTATGGTATCGTTCAGATCCCTTACTCCACCTCTTGAAAGCATTATTTCCTTAGAAGATAGCTGATCTACGGTTACGTTTAAGGTTACGTTAGGGGCATCTGCACTTGCAGTGGCAGTTAGTACGTCCGTGTTAGAAGAGGTGGCACTTTTTTGCTTGAATAGGTCCTCCACTGAAAGGTTGGAAAAGAGGTTGTTGAAGGCGTCTACAGCATTTGCCAGCTTTGATAGGCTCTCTTGCTTTGCTTTTATCTGAGCGCTCTCCTGAGCCATCCTCTCAAGGGGCAAAGACTTTATGCGCAAGATTTGATCCACTATGGAACCCCAGTCAAACTTCCCGGTTATGTTGCTAAAGTAAATCTCTCCAGCCATGATTTATACCTCTTTTTCTATAAGCAAACCTAAAAGCTGGTCTATGCGTTTCATAAGCTCCAAAAGATAGTCAGGTGGTATCTGTCTTATTACCCTGTTGGTCTCCCTCTCTATAATCTTCACCACCGGTATTTCCAATTCCTGGTCTATGTCTATTTTAAGGTATTTGCTTAGCATGTCAAACTTTCTTTTTATTTCCTCAAAAAGCCTTTGGAGTTCTTCAGAGCTTACTTTCCTCTCAGCTTGAGCTTCTTTTATCTGTTGCTCCATTTCTTTTTGGATCTTTTTTAGCGTACCTTCTACGTTGGACAAAAGCTTCTGTCCCTCCACGTTTAACTCTTTGTATTCAAAACCTTGACTTACCTTATCTACCCTCATGGCTAAAACCTAAAAAAAGGAAGGGTCAAAGACCCTTCCTTAAATACTTTTTACCTGAGAAGCTGTAGCACCAACTGAGGCAATGCGTTCGCCTGCGCCAACATAGCTATAGTGGACTGCATCTTTATTTGTAGTTTGGTGAAGTTTGTCATCTCTTCTGCGTAGTCGGTATTCCTAATGACGTTTTCCGCTTCCTTGGTATTGTCATAGGCTACCTTTTGGGCGTCAAAGATAGACTGCAGGTTGTTCATCACCGCACCAATGTCAGAACGCAGTCTATCCACATACTGCATCGCCTTTTTGGTAATAAGCAGAGCCCTTTCTGCTCCCTCGTTTGAAGTTACATCTATGGCGTATAGGTTAGTGAAGGTGGAGTTTATAGTAGCATCAGGCCCAGTTCCACCCACAATATCAATCCCACTTTCATTTACCACAAAGCTGTCTGTTCCTGCTATATGCAAGCTACCCACCTTTATGGCGTGGGCAGTGCCTGAACTCGTAAAAGAAAAACTATTTGCACCTTCTAGAAGTTGGCCAAGGTTAACATATACAGTGCCACTTGATACGTTAACTTCAGCCTCTATGCCTATTGTCTCTCCGTTGGAAGTTTCCAAGACTAACTTTCCGTTATCTGCACGGGCTGAAATGGGGGAGTTTGCTGCAGAAGCTGCGGAGTTGATCTGAGTCACTAAATCGTTCAGCGTGGTAGCTGCGGTAATTCCAGTTATTGAAAAGGTAGGACTGGTTACGCTTTCTTGTCCAATGTAAAAGTGAAGTGTCACAGTACCATCGCCGGTGATTAATCCAGTGTAAGTTTCTGCCACACTTCTGTTGCTTGCGGTTGCCTCTATGCCCATGGCAGCCAAAGTGGCGTTGTTGTTTATGTTGCGTGCGGCGGTAGCAGCGTCAACAAGGTATGTTCCAGAAGTAACACTCAACACATTCTGCCCCGCTACCCTTAAGTATTCGGTTGCTGAAGATAAAAGAAACTCGTCTGGAGCAGAAGAAGAAATTTCTCCGGTACCTGAGGTAATACGTCCAGTTCCGCTTACTATATGCGCTCCCAAGGACTCAGCCCTCACGTCCCCTATGGAGACTAATACAGTTTGATCCATCCTTGGTCCGTAGTGGATGTATTTGCCGGTAAATGTTCCATCCAAAAGCTTGATCCCGTTGTATTCTGTGTCTGTTCCGATCTTTTGGATGGCGTCCCTTAGGTTTGCTATTTCCTGTTGTAGAGAAGCTCTCGCGTTGGGGTCGTTGATATCGTTTGCTGCTCTTACTGCCCTTGCATAGATCCCCCTTAGCCTTTCAAAGATCTGACCAGCTGCATTTTCCGCAATCCTGAGGGCGGATATGCCAGTTCTTATGTTCCTGTTGCCTTCTTCTAAACCGGTAGCAACAATGGACAGCTGGTCTGCTATAAACAGCCCTGCTGCGTCATCTGCAGCTTCCAAAATCCTCATACCCGTAGACAACCTCAGGAGAGACTTGTTCATCTCCCTTTGGTTTACAAGGTATGCGGTGTGGGTTGATGCAGCTTCGTAGTTAAAGTTGATCCTCATAGCTAACACCTCCTTTAAGGTTTTCTAATTCTTTATATCGGACTTTTTTTCAATTTTTTAATTAAAATTTCTTCCGTGTTGGGGGTTTTTCGGGCTATAAAAAAGCCTACGTTTCTTGATACTGAGTTGCACAAAGAGCTAAGGATAAAGCTTCCAGAAGATTACAGCTTTTGCTGGGACGTGGATGTGGTGCCTGTAGGGTTTTCCGAAATCTTGAGCGTTTCTATGTATTATCCGGTGTTTTTTGGTGTTTCAGAAGGGGAAGTATTTCCTTTTGTGGTGATGGGGATAAACCGTAGGAACGTATATTTAGATCCCGAGGGAAGGTTCAAGGTGGATGTAATACCCAATGCGATAAAGCTCTATCCTTTTTCTGTTGTGCGCACAAAAGAAGGAGAAGTCAAGCAATGGACGGTGGTATTTGATAGGGTTTGGGAAGACAAAGAAGGAGAAAGGCTCTTTGATGAAGAAGGCAATGAAACCGCCTTTTTCTCAGACATAAAGTCCAAGCTTGAGGAGTTGGCTTTTGACTTTGAAAAGGCTCTCAACTTCTCCAAGGAGATGTTAGAAATTGGATGTCTAAAGCTTCTTTCAAGCTTAGAGGTGGAAGCCAAGGGGGAAAAGGCAGTTTTTAAGAACGTGCTAATAGGAAACATTGACACCCTTTCAAAACTTTCTCCAGAAAAGCTATATTACCTAAACAACGTAGGCTATCTACCCATTTTGTATTCCGTATACTTCAGCATCAGAAACTTTAAGCTTTTTGACCTTCTTTAGTGAGGCCACATAATATCTGCGCAGGATATGGCAATGCTGTCTTGCAAAACTTTCTCCCAGTTTATACCACTATCACCTTTTACTCCTATGGCAAACTGAAAGTTACCAAGCAGTCGGGCATTTACATAAAGAGGTTTCAGATTTTCAAGAATTATGTAAGCTACCGTTTGTGGAGTAAGGTTGATAATTCTGTTTTGGTTGTCCTTCAACTGAACCGCTTTTGGAGTAATACCCTCAAGGACAGTTCCAGTCAAAAGAGGCTCGGTAAAGACTACAACCTCCTTAAAACCTGCCAACTTCAGCGCATAAAAAAGCGTCCAGGGCTTGAACCTGTTGATGTGGTTCGGTGGATAGTCACCCCACCACCATTTGAACTTTCTGTAGCTCAGCGCCATGTTTTCAAACTTAAAGTAGGGGGGACAGCTGAGGATCACAAAGCCACCCTCTTCTAACATACTGTAGATCTCATTTAAAAACTTCATCGGCTCCTCTAAGTGCTCAATAACCTCAAAGGCGGTGATTACCTTGTAAGGGCCTCTGTAGTCCTCCGGAAGCTCGTCAAAGGTCAAAGCCTTTACAACCTTAAGTTTATACTTTTTCCTTGCTATTTCTACTGCCTTTTCTCCCGCATCCATCCCGTAAACGTCAAACCCAAACTTTTTGGCTATTAAAAGAAAGTTTCCAGTGCTACAACCCACATCCAACAGCTTTCCCTTTGGAATCAGAGAAAGTATAGGTAGTAGAACGTTAAACCTTGGCAATCTTTCCCATTTTTTGCGCTCAAGCTCTTCCTCTTGGGCATCCAAATAAGATGTGTAAGGTATTTGGGTAAATTCTAACAAACCTTCTGTTTCTCCCTCATAAGCTTGGTCGTAGTCCATAGCCCTTCTTGGATAGCTAAATTGCAAACCACAGGATGGACATTCAAATATGCGGTAGCCGTTTATTACCTCAAAAAGGCTAAAGTTAGAAGAGTTCTGACACAACGGACACCTTTCTGGCTTTGGATAGTCTTCCTGAGTTGTTAGTTCTGCATCCCTTAGGGCGTAGTATATAACCTTTGGTGGTATGTTCTCAAAGCATGGACTGTAAAACTGGTTTTTAAGCTTTGCCTCTGGGCATGGCTCTCCTATGGCATGTATTCCACAAGGAGACTTGCAAGTTTGCCCGGTGTAATTTGCCCTTACGGGAATAACCGTTGGATAGGTGCCTGCGGTATTGAATATCTCTATTGGACCACTTATGGCAACGGTGGGTTTTTTTAGACCACCTGCTATGTGAAGGGTGGCGGTGTCTGTGGTTAATACGACGTCTGAAAGATAAACAGCAGCAACCAAGTATCTTAAGTCCTTCATAAGGTAAGATAGGTTCGCAGCCTTTATTCCGTAAATGTCAAGGGAAGTTTCCACTACGATGTCTTCTGTTGGAAGACTGCACACTACGGGCACGTATTCCTTTGAAATGTATTCTTCCAAATCCTTCAGCATCTTTGGTGGTAAGGTGCGATGAACAGAGGAGGCAAGGTAATGGAAAAGCAAAACCTTTTTACCACCAGACAGCCTTCTTATTTCTTCAAAAACGGGCCTTAGTTCCTCCACCACTTTATGGTCTACATAAACGTCCGGCGTTTCGTCTTCCGCAAAGTATAGCCTTAGTTTCCACAAAAACCACTTGACCATGTTGAGGTTATCAAAGGATGGAGTATTGACCATCTCCACAGCCCTTACTATGTAGTTTGCTTTCAACACATCCCTCAGTAGTGTAGGATGGGGGAGTAATCTATCTATATAGGGCAGTTTTTCTAAAACAGGCTTTGCCCTGCCAGACACCGCTACCCAAAGCTTAGCCCTCGGATACCTTCTTTTTAGTTCCCTAAGTGCTACCGTAGAACAAAGCACGTCTCCTATTGCTCCTTGCATAAAGACAAATATGGTTTTACCGTTTAGATTTTCTCCTTCGTAAATGGGCGGAAGTTTTGTGGATGTTTGTTTGAAGCTTTCCCGAATTTGCTCAGGCAAGAGCTTAAAGACATCCTCTGCAAACAAAAGCTCCTCTCCTTGGTTTATGCTGAACTTGTATCCGTTAAACTCAAAGTTAAGCTTTTTTGTTGCCCTGACGGTAATCATTGGGTGCATTATAAACCATCGCTTATAATTTATGCAAAAAAATTTAAGGAGGTAAAGCATGGAGTTTAAGCACGTGTTCGTATGCGTCCAGCAAAGGCCACCGGGACATCCTATGGGCTCCTGTTCGGACAGGCAAAGCAGGGAAGTTTTGCAAAGGTTTATGGAAAAACAGCAAATGGACCCTGAACTTTTTATGAGCTGTATGATAACACCCACAGGTTGTTTAAATGCCTGTGGAGTGGGACCTGTGGTAGTGGTTTATCCAGAAGGTGTGTGGTATGGAAGGGTAAGACCAGAGGATGTGGATGAGATAATAGAAAAGCACATCAAAAAGGGAGAGGTAGTGGAGAGGTTGGCTATTTCTAAAGGCAAACCTCCGGGAATGTTTTAAAACAAAGCCGGGCATTTAAGCCTGCCCGGGTACACCTTCCTCTTCAAATTCAATCTGAATATGTTCCGAAGGCACTATGGTGCTTATGGCATGTTTGTAAACTAAGGTTTGTTGTCTTTTATCTTCTATAAGGATTGTAAAGGTATCAAAGGACTTTATCCTACCTTGAATGCGCACTCCGTTGATGAGATACACGATCACTTTCACTTTTCTTTTCCTTATAGTGTTCAAAAAGGATTCCTGTAAATTATAAGGCATAAGGCAACCTCCTATCTTTCTTGTGTTATTTCAAAAAGTTTTTTGGCTAAGAAAATATAATAATCTGAGTTTTCCAATTTTTCAACAAGTTCCCTATCAAAAGCTTCTGCACCAAAGTAGGCTCCTATGTATGAACCTACCAAGTAGCCTATGGAATCTGTGTCTCCTCCAAATTTACCATAAGAATTCACACTCTCAAAGAATGCCTTTTGGGGATCATCTAAGTTGCTTAAAAAGATAAACAGAGAAAGGGGAAAGGCTTCCAAAACGTAGGTAGAGTTGCCAAGGGCTGTTATAGCATCGTTCAAAGAAGCACGCTTTTGTAAAAGATCTTTCACGCGCTCTATGTCTTTTTTGCTATTTTCATACTTGGCAAACTCTTGTAGAAAGGAAAGAAGGTTTATTCTTTGCTTTAGCTCCTCCAGATGCCACTCTCCGCTTACCAAACTTGCAATGAAAACAGAAAGCATGGCTGATACGTCATAAACTTCTTTGCTTCTATGAGTCATGATGCATACCAACCTTCCACCTTCTGCAGAAAGATAGGGATTATAAAAGTGGAAAAGTCCCACAACCGTGCTTCTTAACACACCTTCCACAGAAGAAGAGTAAAAACAGGCTTTCTCTAAGCTTATTCCAGAGGAAAGAAGGTCTATGGCTGTTAATAGGGCCGGATCTGGATAGCGATGCTTTGACTCTTCTTTTCTCCACTTTACCAGCTTGCTAAAGAAATGATAGGGGTCTATGCCCTTTCTTTCTACTATGCTTTCAAGAAGCAAAAGACTAATGGTTGTCTCATCAGAAACTTCTTCGGGCTTAAAGCCGTAAGCTGGACTTTGGGGATGGGGATCTACGAATCCTTCTATCGGTCCCCCGTAAAAGCTGAATACTTCTTCCTCAGTTAAGTCTTCTACCGATTTTCCTATTGCATCTCCCAAAGCGGCACCAACGATGGTGCCGACAAACTTACTCTCAAGGTCCATCAGTATAGCTTACCCATTCTTCTTGCCAGCTCTTTTAGCCTCTCTATCCTCTTTTCTGTGGGCGGGTGAGTAGAAAAGAGCTCCCATATGCCTCCACCTTTTAGCGGATTTTCTATGAAGAGGTGGGCAGTTCCTTGATTGACCTCTGCAGGGATGTTATAAACGTAATAGTGGATCTTTTCCAAAGCCCTTGCCAAAGCAAGAGGGTCCCCGCTTATCTTTGCACCCGTTTCGTCCGCCAAATATTCCCTTGACCTTGAGATTGCCATCTGAATTAGAGTAGCTATTATGGGAGTTACGATTATCAAAAGAATACTGCCTACTATAGATAAAGGATTTTGATTGCCCTCTTCATCCCTTGAGTGTCCAAAAAGCAAAGCAAACTGAAGCATATTAACCAAATAAGAAATCGCTCCAGCAATCGTAGCAGCCATTGTTGCTACAAGCACGTCTCTGTTTTTGATGTGTCCAATTTCGTGGGCTAAAACACCCCTAAGTTCGTCTCTATCTAACAACCTGAGTATGCCGGAGGTTACCGCTACTACACCATTGCTCGGACCCCTTCCGGTAGCAAAGGCGTTTGGCTGTTCCATCGGGACTAAATAGATCTTGGGTTTTGGTATGTTTGCCCTCTTGGCAAGTTCCTCCACCATGGCGTGCAACCAAGGAGCCTCTTCGTAGCTTATCTCCCTTGCACCATACATAGCCAAAACGATCTTATCGGAAAACCAGTAAGTCAAAAAGTTCATAATGCCGGCAAGTATTAGCGCAATGGTCATACCAACTTTACCAGCTATCAGATTTCCTACAAACAGAAATATACCGGTTAGCAAACCAAGCAGTAGCACGCTTCTAATCATGTATCCCATACTTTTTCACCTCCTGCAGTAAAGGGGTTTTTATATAAATATAATCTTATCGCCAATGCTTTAGTTCTCTTTCCATCTGTCTTTTCATATCCCTTTCCCTTAGCTCTTCCCTGCGGTCGTATGCTTTCTTACCTTTTACCAGCGCAATTTCTACCTTTACCTTCCCGTTTTTGAAATAAACCCTTAGGGGTATTATGGTAAAACCTTTTTGCTGAACTTTACCAAAAAGTTTAAGGATTTCCCTTTTGTGCAGTAAAAGCTTTCTCTTCCTCAAGGGATCAGGTGGTTTTATGGTAGCATACCTGTATGGAGCTATGTATAGGTTATAAAGCCACGCTTCTCCGTTTTCTATTCTTACAAAACTGTCCTTGAAGGAAACCGTTTGCTTGTTTCTGAGAGCCTTTACCTCTGAACCTTCAAGCACAATACCCGCTTCGTAGGTTTCTATAACCTCATACTCTGCCTTTGCTTCTTTGTTGTAAGCTACGGTAAATTCTCCCGTTTTTTTCAACTTTAGCCTCCTGAGTTGTTTTCAAACACTTTTACGCATTATAATCTAAAGCTATGGGCTTGAAAATATACAACACCTTAAGTGGTAAATTGGAGGAATTTGTGCCTATAAATCCACCTGAGGTTAAGATATACACGTGCGGTGTAACTGTTTATGATGATTCCCACGTGGGACACGGTAGAAGCTTGATAGTCTTTGATGTGTTCAGAAGGTATCTGATGCACCTTGGTTATAAGGTAAAGTTTGTCAGGAACTTCACCGATGTGGATGACAAAATCATAAACAGGGCAAAAAGCGAATGCACGGACTTTATGACCATAGCCAACAGATACATAGCAAGCTATTACAGAGACATGGAAGCCATAGGTGTAAAACCTGCAGATGTAGAGCCAAGGGTAACTGAACACATAAAGGAGATAATAGAGCTGATATCAAAGCTTATTGAGAAGGGTTACGCTTACGAATCTGGTGGAGATGTTTATTTTTCCGTATCCGCATTTCCCGAATACGGTAAGCTTTCAAAGAGAAACCCTGAGGAGTTGGAGGCAGGTGCGAGAGTAGAACCCTCCGAAAAGAAAAGAAATCCTTTGGACTTTGCCCTTTGGAAGTCCGCAAAGGCTGGAGAGCCTGCGTGGGATTCTCCCTGGGGTCCAGGAAGACCAGGTTGGCACACCGAATGCGTAGCAATGATATTCAAACATTTAGGCGAAACCATAGACATACACGCAGGAGGTTTGGACCTTGTTTTTCCTCATCACGAAAATGAAATAGCTCAGGCTGAAGCTTGCACCGGAAAGCCTTTTGCAAGATACTGGATGCACAACGGACTGGTAACCGTAGGCGGTCAAAAAATGTCCAAGTCCCTTGGAAATTACATAACCCTAAGGGAAGTTTATTCTAAATACCATCCAGATGTTTTAAGACTTTTAGTTCTCTTTACCCACTACAGAAGTCCCTTAGACTTCTCTTGGGAAAAGATGGAAGAGACAAAAAAGGCTTACGAAAGGCTAAGAGATGCGGTTCTTGATCTAGAGTTGTTAAAAAACTTTCCTACTGTGGAAGCTTCCGGCGCACCTCATCCACTCTTTGAAAAGGTAAAGGAAGCGGAGGAGAAATTTTTTGAAGAATTAAGTGAAGACTTCAACACACCCGCAAGCTTAGCCCAAATTTTCAACTTAGTTTCGGAACTAAATAAAATAAAGAAAAGCGCCTTTGAAAGAAAGGCAATAACTACACAAGAACTGTCTGCCTATCAGTATGCGGTAGATTCCATTCTAAAACATGTAAAGGGTATATTTGGAATACTCGAAGACATAAAGCCAGAATGTCAAAAGGTTCAGAAAGTGGAAACAGAGCAAGAAAAACCTTTTGTGGATGAAAGACTTATAAGCCTTTTAGTGGATGTTAGAGATAGGGCAAGAAAGATAAAACAGTATGAATTAGCTGACTACATAAGAGAGGAACTTAAAAAATTGAACGTGATTTTGGAAGATACTCCGGCAGGGACAAAATGGAAGGTTCAACGATAATCTTAGATGGCAAAGCGCTTTCAGAAAATATAAGGCAGAAGATAAAAGAAGAAATACAAAGTTACATAGCAAAAGGCTTAAGACAACCCTGTTTGGCAGTGGTGCTCGTAGGGGACGATCCTCCGAGTGTGGTGTATGTAAGGAATAAAAGAAAGGCGTGTGAAAACGTAGGAATAAAGTCTTTGCTTTATCATCTTCCTTATAACACTAACCTCAGTGAGCTTTTGGAACTGATTGCAGAGTTAAACGCAAAAGAAGATGTGGATGGTATTTTAGTGCAATTGCCTTTGCCAAAACACATACCTATGGAGGATGTGATCTTGGCAATTTCACCAAAAAAGGACGTGGATGGATTTCATCCAGAAAACATGGGTAGGCTCTTGGGAAGGCTTGAAGGAGGCTTTATCCCATGCACTCCCTTAGGCATAGACCTTCTTTTAAAACACTATCAAATAGACTTAAAGGGAAAAGACGTGGTTATTGTGGGTGCAGGGTTTATAGTGGGAAGGCCCCTTAGTGCGCTTATGCTTTGGAGGGATGCAACAGTTAGCGTCTGCCATATACATACGAAAGACATAAAAAAATACACCCTTGAAGCGGACATATTAATATCCGCCACGGGAGTTCCACACCTTATAAAGGAAGATATGGTAAAAGAAGGAGCGGTGGTGGTGGACGTAGGAATAAGCAAAGTAGGGGATAAAATTTTGGGAGATGTAGATTTTGAAGCGGTTAAAAACAAAGCCTATGCTATTACACCCGTGCCAGGGGGTGTGGGACCTATGACGGTAAGCGCTTTACTTCTGAATACCCTTCAGGCATATAGAAGAAACTTAGGCAAAGAACACCAACCTTAGCATCCATCCTGTTATAAGCTGAAAACCAACCAAAACCAAACCGAGAAGGCCAAGAATAAATCCAATCTTCTTGGAGCCTTCACTTTTTAGCTTAAAGTAAGCCAAAGTTATGAAGGAAAATACTGTTAGCAGTATGCCGTTCCATTTGTGAGGAAAAGCCCAAAGGAAAGGCAGTTTTGATGCAACCAGCGGAACTTCTGACAATCTAAAACCAAAAAACACCGCTAAAAGAAGGATAAAAGAAAGGACTACGTTTCCGTATAGGGCATACCTGTTTAAACTTTCTCTGCCTGAAAGACTACTCAATATATACATTGAAAACACAACAATAGCCAAGAAAATGGCAGTGTAAGAAAACATTGGGTGTAGTATCATCGCCTTACCTCCACTTCTTGCTCAACACTTATTATGTCCTGATATAAGTCTTTAAGGATCTTTTGGTAGTCCGCTTTACCCTCTGCAACTAAATCCATAAGCTCCTCCAACTCCTTTGTAAATTGCTCAGAGAGAAACTTTTTAATTTTTTCCTCTTTGCTGAGATATTCATACACCATCTTACCCAAACTTGTAGGTATCAAGAAGTTCTTTCTCTCTATCACGTATCCCCTTTCAATTAGCTTGGATATTATCATTGCATAGGTGGATGGTCTTCCCACGCCTCTGTTTTTCATCTCTTGCACAAGCTCTCCATGAGTGTAAAGGTAGGCTTTTGGTTGTTTTCTGAACTGCTTTAGCTCTCTCACGTCCAATTTTCCCTCTAAGGACAAACTCAGTTCCAAAGGAAGAACCTTGTTCCAACCATCTTCCAACACTTCCGCTATGATTTCCTTTTTTTGCTCCAAATTCCCTGCCTTTATTAGAATCTCCTTCACTTTAACTTTTACCGGCTTCATCTGGCTTGCGACGAACCTTTTGAATATTAGCTCGTAAAGAAGTATGTGCTGATTGGTTATGCCTTCAAGCTGTCCGCTCACCTGCATGGACCTTAGTTCTTCTGGTTCAAGCATCTTTGTAGGTCTTATACACTCGTGGGCTCCACCCTCTCCCCAAACCCTTGGATTAAAGTATTCCTCTCCAAACTCTTCTTTTATATACTCCTTTGCTAAGGCAATTCCGTAATCGGAAACCCTCACTGAGTCTGTCCTGTGGTATGTTATAAAACCAAGTTCAAAGAGCGTTTGGGCAAGCTCCATTGTCTTTGGAAGGGAAAATCTATACTTGTCGCTGGCGTCCTTTAGCATGGTGTCCGTTCTATAAGGTGGTGGAGGATACCTTAACTCCTCCTTCTCGGAAAGAGTATGCACTTCCACATACTCTAAGCTGTCAAAAAACTCCTTTGCGGATTGCTTGTCTTCAAACGAAAATTCAACTACGAGCCTTCTGTCCTTTTCTCCTAAATTTACCAAAACTTTATAGATCTTTTTTCTGTGTTCTTTTTCCCTTTCCACTATCCAACCAAGAACGGGTGTTTGAACCCTTCCTGCGGACAGCCAGTTTTTACCAAAAGCGGACCAAAGCATTTGTGAAAACTCAAACCCAACCCATCTGTCCGAAACCCTCCTGACTATCTGCGCCTTAACCTTGTTTTCGTCCACATCCCTTAGCTCGTTGAGGGCTTTGACGATAGCCTTTTTTGTTATCTCGTGAAATTCCATACGTTTTATGCTTTTAGCAAAGGGCTTTAGAAGTTGAGCTATGTCCCACCCTATTTTTTCCCCTTCCGCATCTGGGTCCGTCGCTATGAAAACTTCTTCGCTTTCAAAAGCCAACTTTCTCAAACTTTCCACCAATTCCCTCTTGCCCTCTATGACCTCATACATAGGTTGAATTCCATCGTTCAAAATTACTCCATGAAATCCACCTTCATTGACCAGGTCCAAAACATGTCCCAAAGATGCGGTTATCATCAAATAACGGCTTTCGGTTGAAGTCTCCAAAACCTCATGACCACCAACCCTTCTTCGCACAGCCTTTCCAAAAAAGTTGGCAATGGTCCGGGCTTTGTTGGGAGATTCCACCACTATAAGGACAGGTTTTAAAAGGTCAGTGTTGTTGGAAGGTTTCTCACTCTTTATAAACTCTCTTATAAGGTTCCTGTCCTTTTCTATCTCCTGCATCAGCTCCTCAAGGTTTATCTCTCCCACTTTAACAAATTGAATGTCTTCACTAAACCACCTTACCTTTTTAATTAAATGATTGAAAGCTCTTTTGTCATCTACGAGAACTAAGCTAAGCCCTTTGCTTATTCCACCTGCAAACATTCGTGAAGTCCTACCGCTCGCCTGCAAATAACCGGTCACGTCCGAAACTACCAGCTGATAACCTTCCTCCGTAACCCTCAAACTCACATCTTCGGACTGTCTGAGAATGCTTAAAACCTCTTCTGACCTAAGGAATTCTTCCAGCTCAGCCTTTAACCTATCTATCTTAGCCTTCAACTCAGGCTTGTCGCTTAGAAATTCTTCAGTGAGATACTGATAACTTCTTAACTGAGAAAGCCATCCATCAAGCTTTTGAGAAAGTTGAGGAAGTTTCTTAACTATGTTAGACCTTATGGAACTCAAAGCCCAAAGAAGATGGGACAGATTAGACTCAAGCTTTAACGAAACCACTATCTTTGGCACCCCATAAAACAGAGCATACCTTACTACATGAGGCATGTCAAAGCCACGGGCTAAGGGATTTCTGTAGGATGCTATGCCAATTAGCACATCCACCTGCCCACTTTCAAAGAGCCTTAGGTTTTCTTCCGTCAGCTCTTCGTAGGTTAAAGAAGATATACCCTTAAAGCTTAGCTCTTCTTTAAGAAGATCCACGTATTCCTTACCTTTGTCCGAAGGCACAAAAATAAGACCTCCTTTTCCAAGTTTTCTTATCCACTCTTCCAAAGGTAGGGCATTGATATCTTCGTAAGCATCCACTATGTTTCTCAGGTAAAAGGTAGGTGTGCCTACCTCAAAACCAAGAAGTTCTCTAAAAAGCTTTATCCTGCTGGACTTTGGGTTAGAGGTTGCAGAAGAAACCACAAGGACTCCAGCCTTTTGGTTAGATATCTCCCGTAGTTGTTTGGAATAATCCCTGATCTTGTCCCAGTCCTCCTGACTTTTGTTTGGTTTTTCCTTAAGCTTTATCAGTTTTAGGGCAAGCTCTATATCTTCCTCTGTATATCCCAAAAGGTATAGGGCTTTATCCACGTTCTTTGCAGTCTTCAAAAAGGAATCTACGTCATCCACAAAGATAAAAGAAAAGTCCTTTGGTATAATTTGATAGTTCTTGTAAAGAAACATAGAGGTGGTGATCAAAACGAGGAATTGCCCTTCTACAAGCCTTTTCTTCTTTTCTTCCTTTTCCTTGTTTTTGTCATCTCCAAAGAAAAGTATTTCATTTTCCTTTATGCCAAAATCTTTGAGCTTTCTTACCGTTTGCTCAACCAAAAGCTTTGTAGGAAGTATCACATAGGACTTTTTCCCCTTTTTTGCCAAAAATGAAACCATGGAAAGGCCAAAGGAGGTTTTACCCACACCCGTAGGTGCAAGGAGGGCAAAAGAACTTCCAACCAGCACCCTTTTAGCCCAAGTTTTCTGAAGAGCCCACGGACTTGCAGAAAGTCCCCTTTTAAACTCCTCCATCCACTCCAAAAGCTCCTCTTCCACATTGCATATACTCTTCAATGAACCATCTTTGATACTTTTACAAAGATCATGCTCCACAACCGGAAGACACCTCTCACAAGGAAGACCCTTTGTTAGCCTTTCCGAAGATATATCCCCACCACAATTAGGACACAATTTACTGAAGATAGCCTTTATCATCACTAACTAATTATATACGCTAGGTGAAAAATTACTTAAGCACAGGGATATTATAAATTAAGCGCTTTACTAATTTTAAGTTATAATCAACATATGCGAGTAGCGTTTTTAAAAGTCGGAGAATACGAAGGTTTAGCAAGACACTTTAAAGCTCTTGTCAGAAGCTTCAAAGAAAAAGGTGCAGAAGTGTTGGAGTTAAACATAGCAGAAGGAGAGTTAAACGAAAAAGTTAAAGAGCTTTTAGACTTCTCACCCTTTTTCTGTATAGACCTAAACGCCAACGGTGTGATTACCGTAAATCAAGAGGATAGCAAGAAAGCTCTTTCTGATGCCGCTGGTTTTGTGCATGTGTCTATCTTCACAGATGAACCTTTGTTTAACTTTCCACCGCTTATGGATATAAGCTCTGCCACCAACTTTCTGCCAATAGTTTGTGACCTCAAATACGCAGACAGCTTAGCTTTCCTTGGGATAAAACAGATACCCTCTTACATTACACCTTTCTTAGACCTTCAGCAGATGAAAGAACCAAGCATAGAAAGGAATATAAACCTTGCCTTCTTTGGACCCGCAATAGACCCAAACATCATTGCAAACCATGTCGCTCAAAGTGTTAAGCAAGAGTTCTTGGGCGTATTCTTTGAAGTGGGAGATTTTATGTTTAGAAATCCAGAAGTCCATATACTTCAAGCCCACGACTATATACTTTCAATGTTTAACCCGAACCTTCAGGAAGAATACATCAAGTGGAAGCAAGAAAAACCTCAGGAGTTTTTAACCTTTTTAAATCAAATATCCCTTTATGCTACCGCAAAGAAAAGGTGGTTTTTGCTTAGCTTTCTTGACGGCATGGAGTTAAAGATCTTTGGGGAAGTTCAGGGAGAACTCTTTGAAGGACATCAGTCCATAGTGCCTCAGAACTGGAACGAGCTTCTGGATCTTTTGGGACAAAGTCTTATTGTTATCACTTCCTATCCTCACAGCGTACCAACGGGCATAGGCTTTGTCCCTTTGGAGGTAGCATGTATGGGATGTGCCATGTTTGTGGATTACAGGGCAACCCTCCCTGGCTTTTTCAATCCAGAAGAAGAAGTAATAACCTATCTTCCGTTGGACAGAGCTGAAATAGAAGAGAAAGTTCTTTATTATTTGGACAATCCGGACGAAGCTTTAGAAATTGGAGAAAGGGCAAGACAGAAAGTCTTTGAAAGATACACACCCCAAGACAGAGCAGACTTTCTTTACGAGCTATTTTCCAACATACTTAAAACCTCTCAGCAAAGCTAACATATGTTTGTGGGCTTTGGCACACTGGTAAATACAGCACTTATTCTCCTTGGTTCTGCTGTTGGACTATACGCCAAAAGATACATACCGGAAAGGTTTAAAAACGGTATAACCCACGCCATAGGAGTTTTTACGATCCTTTTGGGAATAAAGCTCCTGACAGAGAACAAACCGGAGATTCTAAAAATTTTCTTTTTGCTCCTCTTTGGAAGTGGGATTGGATATATACTGCGGTTGGAAGAGAGGATGGAAAGGCTTCAGGGAGAGAAAAAGTCTGGATTTTTGACCGCATCTTTGCTTTTTACCATTGGTCCAATGACCTTTATGGGATGCTTTCTTGAGGCAAACAAGAAAGACAGTAGTCTTTTACTTTCAAAGGCACTTATGGATGGGATCTCTTCAACTATCTTAAGTAGTGTATTTGGAAGGGGAGTTTTATTTTCCGCTTTTTATGTCCTTGCTTTCCAAGGGACTTTAACCTTTGGATTTTACCTTTTGGGAAAGTTTGTAGGAGATCAATCTGTTGCAAACACCCTCTTTTTAGGTGGAGGCCTTCTTATCGTGCTGGGTCTTAAAATCTTTGGACTTCTTGAGCAAGTCAGGCTTATAAATCTTCTTCCCTCTTTACTGCTTTCCTTAACCGTTTAAAAAGTATTAAATTTTTATTACATGTTTGAGACTCACATAGAAAGGCTCTATCGTGTCAATATGAATTTGAAAGAGAGCGAGAGTCTGCTTTTAATTACTGACGATACAAAAAGCTATTTGATTGACCTTCTTGAGGAATTTTACGAGGTTGGAAGATCAATATCTAAGCAGGTAAAAAAAATATGCTATCCTTCCCTTGGACAGCACGGAAAGGAGCCACCAGAAGAGGTATGGTTAAACACCTTTGGCGAAGTTGCAATAGATGAGCTAAAAAAGAGAGGTCTGTTTGACAGAATACTAAACAAAGAAAATTATTCAGAGGAAGAGGTTTTAAGCATACTCAAAGAGCATGCAAAGGATGTGCCTCAGGTGGTGGTAGCCTTTCCATACTACTCCACAACCCATACCTTTTACAGAAAAGTTCTTACGAAATACTTCGGGGTAAGGTATGCATCCATGCCCCTTTTTGAACCAGAAATGTTTTACGGTCCCATGGATGTGGATTGGAACGAAGTAGGCAAAATTAGCACAGAAGTGGCGGATATACTAACCGAAGGGGAGTGGGTGGAAATAAAAGCAGATGGAACTCAACTGGAGTTTTCCATAAAAGGAAGGTATGGTATAGCGGATACGGGCCTGTTTCACAACCCTGGAGATTACGGCAATCTACCTGCTGGAGAATCCTTTATCGCACCGTTGGAAGATTCAGCTTACGGTAAGATGACCATTCTTTATGGACCTGACAGGCAATTCGATAGTCCCTTAACCTTCAAGTTTAAAGATGGTGCAGTAGAAGAGGTTGAAGGTTTTGATCAATACGTAGAGTATTTAGAAAAGGTTTTCAAAGAGCACGAAAGGGCAAGGATCATTGCAGAGTTGGGCGTGGGGACAAATCCAAAGGCAAAAAGGGCAGATAACATTTTGGAATGTGAGAAAATAATGGGGACAGTGCATATAGCCATAGGGGACAATCACACCTTTGGTGGTATCAATAAAGTTCCCTTTCACACAGATTACGTTATCTTTGAACCAACAGTAATGATAGGAGGAAAAGGATGGCAAAAGTTACTTCTGCAGAAGGGAAGATTAAGGATTTAAGAAAACTGCACCTTTTTGAGGACCTTTCTGAAAATGAGCTTAAACAAGCCATTCAATATATGCAAGAAAAGACCTTTAAAAAAGGTGAATATCTGTTTTTTGAAGAAGAGGCAGAACCTGGCATATACATACTTCTTGACGGATTGATAAAGCTTTTAAAAGAAACTCACGATGCAAAAATAGTAATAGTTCGTCTTGTATATCCGGGCGACATATTCGGTTGGATAGAATGGGGAAAAAGAACTCCCAAAAATACCTACACAGCTAAGGCTATAACAGAATCAAGAACCCTTTACATATCTAACAAAGATTTTATAAACTTGGCCATAAAACATCCTGCCATTGCTATTAAAATGACCTGTGAGGCTACTGCAACCTTGTTGCAAACATATGAAACTTTAAAGAGTATAGCGGGCGGTAAGGTAGAGGAAAGAATCGCAAAGGTCCTTTTAGAGATAGCAGACAGAATAGGTAAAAAGTATGAGGATACCATAGTCATAGATGCTCCATTGACGAGGAACGACATAGCAGAAATGACCGGCACCACTGTGGAAACTACCATAAGGGTAATGAGTAAGTGGAAGAAGATGGGCATTATAAACACCGAAAGGGGTTTTATAGAGATACTTAAACGTAGAGAGTTGGAAAGGTTATCGGTTTAGCAAAAATTTGTTAAAATTTTTATACTTCCACAAACATTTGGAGGTTTCTTATGAACATAGAATTTGTGGGAAAGGCGGTTCAGTGGACAGACGCTATGAAGAGTTTTGTAGAAAGTAAGTTGGAAAGGTTTTCTAGGCTTTTAAAAGAAGCGGAAGAAGATCAAGTAGAAGTTGTAGTAACCCTATCCGCTTCAAGGGCAAAGCATAAGGAATACGCAGGTGAAAGCAGACCTACAGTTTATAGGGTTGATTTGGATCTGTACTTAAAAACCTGGGGCGGTGGGGTCATCCACGCATGGGAGGAGGATATAGACGTATTTTCCGCATTAGACAAGGTGCTTGATGAAGCGGAAAGGCAGATAATAAAGCTAAAACAGAGAAGATTGGAACAAAGAAGGCGCGGTGCTAAGATAAAGGAAGAAGTTATAAACGCTATGATTGCACCTTCTGAGGAAAGGGAAAAACCTCAGATAATTGAGGAAGAGCTGGTAATAGAAAAGCCCATGAGCGAAGAGGATGCCATCCTTGAGCTTCAAGAAAGTGGTGTCTATTTTCTACCTTTTATAGACGCCAAAACAGGAGAATTGAAAATAGCTTACAGAAAAAGAGGGGGAAGTTTTGGTATATTGAACACTAAGTGTAAAGAGATTTCTCAGAAAATCTAACATCCCCCCAGGTATGCTATACTTTTTATGTTAAAAACTGACATGGAAAGGGTGCTAATTTTTAATCCAAAAGGGGACCGTTCCGCAAGTAAAAGAAGGATCGTCTTTGGAAATCCAACCAACATAATGGAGCTTAACAACATAAAATACCAATGGGCATACGATCTATACAAAACCATGGGTTTTACCAACTTCTGGATACCGGAAGAAATACCAATGCTGGAAGACAAAAAGCAATACGAAAAACTGCTGTCTGAACACGAAAAGAGGGCATACGAACTTGTGCTGAGCTTTCTTATAGCCTTGGATAGCTATCAAGTGAATATGCTAAAGGAGTTTGCAAGGTATTTGACCGCACCAGAACTCGTAATGGCTATTACCTCTCAGGAATTCCAAGAAGCGCTACACTCTTACTCTTATCAGTTCATACTGGAAAGCGTGGTTGATCCAAGAAAGGCAGATGAAATATACAACTACTGGAGAGAAGACGAAAAACTTATGGAAAGAAACAAAGTAATAGCGGAGCTTTACAACGAATTCATAAGAAAACCTAACGAAGAGAATTTTATAAAGGCGGTTTTTGGGAACTATGTGCTTGAAAGCCTTTACTTCTACTCTGGTTTTGCCTTTTTCTACACGCTGGGAAGACAAGGGAAAATGTTAAACACTGTCCAGCAGATAAAGTACATAAACAGGGACGAGCTAACGCATGTGACACTTTTTAGAAATATAATCAACACTTTAAAAGAGGAATCGCCTGAGCTTTTCACTCCTGAGATAAACAGGTGGGTTTATGAGTTTTTCAAGTTTGCGACAGATAAGGAAATAGAGTGGGGCAAATATGTGACCAACAACCAAATTCTTGGGCTAAACGACAAGCTTATTGAAAGATACATAAAGTATTTGTCCAACCTTAGACTTTCTCAAATCGGCTACAAGCCTCTCTATCCAGAAGTTACGGAAAATCCTATGAAGTGGATAGATCAGTTTAGAACGATAAATGACACAAAGACGGACTTCTTTCAAGCAAAACCCCAAACTTACGCCAAAAGAAGCGAGCTGAGGTGGTGAGCTTGCAAAAATCTAAGGATTTTTATATTTTTATACTCCCATGAGGAGGTTTCTGCTAAAATCTAAGATACACAGAGCGCGTATAACTGGCACAGAGTTGCACTACGAGGGTAGCCTGTCCTTAGATGCAGGCCTTATGGAGGCAGCAGACCTTTTGCCTTATGAAAAGATAGAAGTATATAACATAAACAATGGAGTTAGGTTTTCCACTTACGTTATACCCGCACCTAAGTATTCTGGAGAAGTGAGGTTAAACGGAGCTGCAGCAAGATTAGGAGCAGTGGGAGACATAATCATAATAGCATCCTATGGCCTTTTTGACCAAGAGGAGCTGAGCGGTTTCAAACCAACACTTGTATATGTGGATGAGTTTAACAGAATAAAGGAGGTAAAAAGAGAAATATTGGAGGAGCTTGTTTGAAGTGGCAGATATCAAAGACCTTTAGATTTGAAGCAGGACACAGGGTTTGGAAACAAAACTTAACGCATGGGAGAGGTTCAAACTTTTCCTTAGGAAAGGAAATACCTGTAAACAAGTGTGTCAACCTACATGGACATAGTTATGTCTTGGAAGTGGTTTTGGGTTCGGATAGTCTATCCGAGCAGGATATGGTAATAGACTTTTATCACGTCAAGAATGCCCTAAAAGATTTAATAGACACCATAGACCACAGCTTTATAATAGACGTAAATGACCCGATGTATCCAGAACTCAAACAGTTGGCAGAAAAGTACGGAGCATTAAAAATATTTCCCGTAGACTTTTGTCCTACAGCGGAAGCCCTTGCCAAATTCTTTTATGATTTCTTAAAGCAAAAACTAAAAGAAGCAAATTTGTTGGAAGAGGTTAAAGTAATAAAAGTCGTCCTTTGGGAGACCGCAACCTCAAAAGCGGAGTATTCGGAAAACGTGTTATAATTTATAGAGGAGGTGAAAAAGTTGGTATTGGTGGTGGTTGAAGAAAATGAACCCTTTGAAAAGGCACTCAAGAAATTTAAGAGGATAGTAGAAAAAGAAGGAATACTAACAGAAGTAAGAAGACGCCAGTTTTATGAAAAACCAAGCGAGAAAAGGAAAAGAAGAGAACGCCAAGCGAGAAAGAGAATAATTAAGGCTATGAAGAAGAGAAATCTTATCTAAAACTAAACTCATTACCCAATTTCGCTAAAAATAACTCAACGCTTTACCAAATGTGTTTTATAATAAAAGATCATGCTATCCAAAAGAGTATCTCACATAAAGCCTGCACCTACGTTAGCGCTAACCGCTAAGGTAAATTACCTAAAAAGTCAAGGCGTGGATGTGATAGGTTTTGGGGCTGGAGAGCCAGATTTTGACACTCCAGAGTTTGTGAAGGAAGCGTGTATAAGAGCCCTAAAAGAAGGAAAGACAAAATACAGCCCTTCTGCTGGAATTCTTCCTTTAAGAGAAGCTCTTTCAGAAAAGCTTTTAAAAGAGAACGGTGTAGAATACAAACCATCGGAGATAGTCGTAACAGCAGGTGCTAAGATGGCATTGTATTTAGTTTTTACCGCTATACTTGAGGAGGGGGATGAGGTTCTACTACCTTCTCCGTATTGGGTCACCTATCCAGAGCAGATACTTTTATGTGGGGCAAAACCTAAGGAAATAATGCTCAGTGAAGAAAAGCAATTTGTATTAACCGCTGAGGATATACTGCCCCATATAACGAGAAGAACTAAAGCTTTGGTTCTAAACTCCCCATCCAATCCTACTGGAGCAGTAATCCCGGAAGGAGAGATGAGAAAGATAGCAGATCTGTGTTTAAAACACCGCATATTTATAATCTCGGATGAATGTTATGAAGCTTTTGTGTATGACAATGAAAAGTTTGTAAGTCCTGCAAGCCTTTCTAAGGAGATCAGAGAAATAACCTTTACTGTAAATGCCTTTTCAAAGACCTATTCTATGACAGGTTGGAGGATAGGTTATGTAGCATGTCCCGAAAAGTTTTCTAAGATTATAGCAGATCTTAACAGTCAGACCATTTCCAATGCAACAACCTTCGCACAGTATGGTGCCCTTGAAGCTCTGAAAAACCCAGAGAGTAAAAAATTTATTCAAACTATGCATAATGCCTTTCAAAGAAGGAGAGATTTAGCATACGAATTACTTAATCGCATACCCAACGTCAGCGTAGCGAAGCCAAAAGGCGCTTTTTACATATTCCCAAATCTGAGTTTTTACTCCGCTAAATTAGGTTCTGATCTTGCACTGGCTGAATTTTTGTTGGAAAAGGGCAATGTGGCTGTAGTTCCAGGGTCTGCCTTTGGAAGGGAAGGTTACATAAGAATTTCTTATTGCGTTTCAGAGGACATACTTGAAGAAGGAATACACAGAATAGAAAAAACCTTAAGCTTTTTATAAAACTGAGATTAATCATTGTTTGAGACTTATAGGTTTATTTAAAATAAGTAGTAAAAAAAAATTTAAAAGGAGGTATGCGGAATGGCTCAGACTGTTAATTTAAAAGGTAATCCTGTTGCTTTGTCTGGTCCAACTTTGGAAATTGGACAGAAGGCGCCAGAGGCAATTGTGGTAACCAAGGACCTTCAGGAAAAGACTGTGGGTGGTGCAAAGGGGGTAGTTCAGGTTATAGTTACAGTACCCTCCTTGGATACACCTGTATGTGAAACTGAAACTAAAAAGTTTAACGAGCTAATGGCTGGTATGTCTGGTGTTGATGTAACAGTAATTTCTATGGATTTACCCTTTGCTCAGAAGAGGTTCTGCGAAAGCTTTAACATAGGCAACATTACAGTAGCCTCTGACTTTCGCTACAGAGACATGGAAAAGTATGGAGTTTTGATATCCGAAGGGGTGCTAAAGGGTATTCTGGCAAGGGCAGTTTTTGTTGTGGACAAAGAAGGATACATAAGATACATCCAACTTGTTCCAGAAATAACTCAGGAACCTAACTACGAAGAGGTAGTACAAAAGGTTAAGGAGCTTCTATAAATTTACTCCCCCCTTTTTGGGGGGTTTTTACAAATACAAGCTAAAGGTCCTTTTTTCATCACGTGTGCTTGATTCTACATCTTTAAATTTGCCTTCTTTCTTTCCTTCTTGCCCCTGTCTAAACTCCCACAGAAGGTTTTTACCGTTTATGCTGAAAAAATCTACCCTTAAACCCATTTGGGAAAGACTTTCTATAAGCCTATAGCTATCGTATGCTGATGGCACCTTTATGTCTTCTTTGATATTCAAACTTATACTCAGCGAATCTTTCACAAACCTTATCCTTAGGTCTCCATTTTCAAACTTTACATGAAAGATTTTATGCTCCTGCGCACCATAATGTTTTGCATTTCTTACTTCTTGAGTTGGCTTTAACTCTTCTTCAAACTTTAGGACTAATGGTTCTGAGTCGTAACTATCTACGCGCTCCGCTATCTTGTCTTTAATCTTCTCGGGATAGGATATATCAGGTTTATTATCTTCAACACTGTGCCTTATGCGGGACACTTTAGATTGAATGAGATTTTCCAAATTTATGTTTTCATTATGCTTTTCTGTAGCAAAAACTTTGCGAATAAGATTATCTATTTTTTGCTCATTGCTTATTGAGATTGAATGTGGAAAATCCGTTGTGCTGTTTTTTTCACCCATTGGTATAAAATCCTGTAAAACTTTTGTGTTGTTAACCATTTGATCTTTATTTAAACTTGGATAATTGTGTATTTCGTCTTTAGAGCCTTCAACAGGAGCTTTGTTTTCAATTTTTACATTTGGTTGTTGAAAGTCTTCCATGTTTATGTTCAAAGCCTGAAATCCTTTTGGGAATATTTGGATGTTTTCAAAAGACTGCTTATCTTTCTTTGACTGATGAAAGACTAAATCAGTAACTTCTGAACGTAATGTTTCGTCACTTAAGATTAGGTTCAGAACCTGCTCAAAACACAAACAATGAGTAAGGAAAAAGGAATAAGTGTCTTGATTTTCTACATTAAAAACCTTCTTATTAACCCCCCCTATGATTTCCATTGTTTAATATTTATGTCAATGAAAGGCTTTTGTCAATTTCTTTTTGTGTGGTGGGCTGTTATATATCTCCTACCTCTTTCTTCATTTTCTAAGGTATTGCTTATCTCCAACTATCCATTACCCAAGAACAACTTTGAGAGTGTTTTGAATGAAGAAAATTATTCCAAAATGGTGGAAATTTTAAGAAGCTTGGACGAGATAAAGGATGTAAGTGTAGAGGAGAGGAATGGAGATGTGATAATAAGAGTAGAAAGATATCCTATATTGAAAGAGATAAAAATAAGGGGAAACATGGCAGTTTGGAAAGAAGAAATACTAAGCTACTTAGCCCTTTATGAAGGTATGGCGTTAAAGGACGTTGATGCACAAGTTATAGAGAACAAGCTAAGGGAACTATACAGGGAAAGGGGATTTCTTGAGATGCAAGCAAAGGTAGAGCTTGTGATTGATGAATTTGGGTTCGCCAAGATAGATATAAACATAAAAGAGGGCGATGTGTTTTTCCTTGGTGGTGGAATATACAAGGGTTCAAGCTTGGATGCTGAGTTCTTGGACGAAAAATTGGAGTTAATAAAAGGCAAGATAGTTAAGGAGGGGGAGTTAGCCAAAAAGGTTTTTGATCTGCAAGAAGCTTACATAAGCTTAGGTTTTTGGGATAGTTATGTATATTACGAAGGTTTGCATAAAGTAAGTGCGAATAAGCCTTTTTTAAGCGTTTTTATGCCAACAGGTCCTAAGATTAAAAGGCATCCGCTAAAACTGTTAGGGTCACTTGCAGAAGGTTTTAAGAATCTTTTTAGCCATCCTATAAGCACGTTAAAGACCGCTGTAGGTAAAGGAAAGCTTGCCTATCCAGTATTTTCTGTGTTTGAAGGGAAAAGGTATGAGGTCTTTTTTGAAGGAAATCAATTTTTCAATCAGGAAGAGCTGTTGAAGGTTTCGGGTTTAAGAGAGATGGGAGTAGATCTGTTTTCTTTGGAGGAAGCTAAGAATAGGCTTATAGATCTTTACCGTTCAAAGGGTTTCTTTGATGTGGAAATTAGTTATAGTTTGGATGATGAAAAAATTTACTTTTACATAAAAGAAAATAAAAGGTATGGTGCGGTTATAAATGGCGAATATACAGAGTATGATGAAGATATTTTTGAAAAGCGACTAAGAGATATATTGACAGAGATAAAAAAACAAGGATACACCCTTGCGGAAGGTAGTATTAAAAAAGAGTTAGACAAGGAAAAGGGAATTGTGATGGTTTCCTTTGAAATATCCAAGGGAAAAAGGCAAATACTGAGAAGCATCTCATACCCCGGAGATGATAGGGAAATTAAAAAAATATTTCAAGAGATAAACAGAAAGCTTCCAGCGGTATATGACTCTTCCATAATAGAACAGCTAAACGTAAGGCTTAGTAGGTATCTTGAAGGTAACGGTTACATGGAGGGAGTCTTTGACATAGATGTTATTTTGGAAGAAAGTGAAGATACAACTTTTTATTCCTATGTATACAAGGTTGTTAAGGGTCCAAGGTATAGGTTGGGTATGGACCTATACTACGGTGCAAACGTAACAAACAGAAGAGAGCTATCTTACATGACGGTAAAAGAGGACTTTTATACGGAAAGATCCTTAGATGAAACCTTGTATAACTTTATAACAAGCAATTCCTTTGTGGGAGTCAAAATAGACACCTTTTTGGACAAGGATAAAAAGCAGGTTCATAGACTAATTAAACTTCAAGAGGATAAAAGAGGATTTTACGACTTTGGACTCGGATACAACACACAAGAAGATTTGATCTTAGACCTAAGCGTTGGTCTTAAGAATCTGTTTGGAGTTGGTTTAACCACTACTCTCAATTACAAACTTACCGGAAAAAGGGAAACCTACGGTTTAAACTTTGAAGATCCTTTCCTCTTTACCAGAAAACTTTGGTTTAAAAGTAGTCTTTTCAAAGATCATCGAGAGCACAAATCTTACAGCCTTGGCACAGAAGGCTTTGCCTTAAGCCTAGGATACAGGATTACCAGATGGAGCTCTATAGGTCCCGTTTTTTCTATTACAAACAATAGGTTTTTAGGTAGTAGCGCTACAATTAGTAAATATGGACTGTTTTTGTTGAGGGAATACAAAGACGATATTTTCAATCCTAAGCGTATCCAATACAATAACTTGAGTTTTTTTAAAGCTTACGGAGATTTTAGTTACAATAAACTTGAGCTTTCCACCTTTTACCTTATACCTATAGGTTCAAACTTGAACTTAAGCTTTAAAGTTGCCGGCGGTACTGCTCAGGGCAAAGTCCCCATCTTTGATAGATATTTTCTTGGGGGTTTCAGAGACTTAAGGGGCTATTCTTTTGAGGAGATAGGCCAACCAAACGGTGGTAAATCTTTTGTCTTTAGTAGGCTTGAATTAGAAATTCCCTTAAAAGGTTCTATTGTTATGATTCCTTTTTACGATATAGGGGGCGTAGAACCTTCTAACAGTCTTCCAAAGGACATCAAGCACAGTTTTGGTTTTGGAGCAGGTGTTAGAACACCTATAGGTCCAGCAAGAGTAGATTTAGCCTTTCCAGGAGAAAAAGATTTTTTAAAAAAATTTAAGCTTTACCTGTCTGTTGGTTATATTTACTGACAATATCTTCAAGAAATCTGAGAAAATCGTCTCTGAGGTCTTCCCTTTTTAGAGCATACTCTACCAAAGTGGTTAGGTAGCCAAGAGGAGTGCCTGTATCATAAACCTTTGATTCAATCTTTATTGCATAAACCACCTCATCCTCAAGCAAGAGTCTTATGGCATCAGTTAGCTGTATCTCCCCTCCTTTACCTATGGGGGTTACTTTAAGCTTTTCAAAAATCTTTGGAGTAAGAAGATACCTGCCAACTATGGCAAGGTTTGATGGCGCTTCTTCTTTTTTGGGTTTTTCTACCAAATCTTCCACAAGATATATATCCTCTTCTATGTGTTTTACCGAAACAATACCGTATTTGCTTACCATTTCCTTATCAACTTCAAACACCGCTATAACGCTTTTGCCAAAGCGCTCGTATATTTCTATCATCCGCTTTATTACATTTTCCTCTCCATCGATGATTACATCTCCAAGGGCTACTATAAAGGGCTCGTTTCCTACAACAGGTTCTGCGACAAGAACCGCATGACCTAAACCCAATTGTTCCTTTTGTCTTATGTAGATTGGGTTTGTTAGCCTGCTTATTTCCCTTACATTTTTCAACAGGTCATCTTTGCCAGCCTGTTCCAAGTGCTTTTCAAGGTCTGAATTTATGTCAAAGTGATGCTCTATAGGTCTTTTGTGCCTTCCGGTTACAAAGATTATGTTATCCACACCCGCATGAAGACACTCCTCCACTATGAACTGGACCACTGGTTTGTCGATGACCGGGAACATCTCCTTTGGCATTGCCTTTGTTGCCGGGAGAAACCTCGTCCCCCACCCTGCAACTGGTAAAACCGCCTTCCTTATCATAAATTTTTATTTTAGCGCAAAGGAGGGGAATAAGATGGTAGAAGGTCTGATAAAGGATCTATCAAGCCGCGTTAAAGGTGGGTTATCAGTAGAATTTTACGATGGAAGGGTAATAGGAGAAGGTAAGTGTAGGGTTGTGATAAAAGATCCTAAGGTGCTTAAAGATATTCTTAGGGACCCTGAAATGGGTTTTGGAGAACATTACATTAAAGGAAATATTGAAGTTAGAGGAAATCTGGAGGATTTGCTCTGCGGATGTCTGAATTATTTTAGCGAAAAGGGAAAACGGTTAGAATTTAATCCCTTAAAGTTTATTCTTAAGCTATTCAATCTGTTAAAGTTTATAGAAACAAGAGAGGTTCAAAGGCACTATGATTTGGGAAATGATTTTTACAGCCTTTGGCTTGATGAATCTTTGACTTACTCCTGCGCCTTTTTCAAATCCAATGATTCCACCTTAGAAGAGGCTCAGCAGGAAAAGAGGAAGATAATATACGAAAAATTGCAGTTAAAGGAGGGAGACAGGTTGCTGGACATAGGATGCGGATGGGGATCTATCATCCTTGAAGCTGCAAGGCTGTATGATGTAGATACAGTAGGGATAACTGTTTCTAAGCAGCAGTACGATTATGTGAAAAAGAAGATAAAGGAATATAACTTGGAGCAAAAAGTTAAAGTATTCCTCCTTCATTACGAAGATTTGCCAAAGTTAGGGCTAAAGTTTAACAAGATTGTATCGGTGGGCATGTTTGAACACGTAGGGAAAGGAAGGCACAGAAAGTTCTTTGAAGTGGTTTCAAGTATTTTAGAGGAAGGTGGGCTATTTTTACTTCATACAATAGGTAAGGTGCATCCTTCTACTCAGAGCAGGTGGATAAGGAAGTATATCTTTCCCGGAGGGTATTTGCCTTCAATAGAAGAGGTATTGAGAGCTACAAAAGGTTTAGATTTCAATCTCATAGACTTGGACAACTGGAGGATACACTACTACTTTACTTTGAAGGAGTGGTTAAGAAGGTTTTACAGGGTAAGCGACTACGTTATAGAAAAATACGGGAAGGATTTTTATAGGATGTGGGAGCTGTATTTGACCGCCTCTGCGGTTTCCTTTTATATTGGTAGCAATCACCTGTTTCAGTTTCTGTTTTCAAAAGGTGTAATAAACGATTATCCTGTGATGAGACGGGTTTTTTATGATCCTTTGCTTGTTACTTGAAGTTGGCCAAAGCCACTTTTTAAGAACTCTCTAACAAATTCATCTTCGTGCGTCAGAACTTCACGGGGTGTGCCTATAAATACCACTTGCCCATCTTTGATTATCATTATCCTATCCGATATGTTAAAAGCGGAAACCATGTCGTGGGAAACCACTAAAGCGGTGGAGGACGTTTTGTCCCTAAGTTCCTGAATAAGATCATCTATCAATCTGCTGGTTATGGGGTCTAAGCCAGAAGTAGGTTCATCGTAGATGATAAGTTTGGGTTCTGTCGCTATGGCACGAGCTATTCCCACCCTCTTTCTCATCCCACCGGAGAGCTCTGCAGGATAAAGTTCTAAGGTTTCCTCTCCCAAGCCTACCATTTTTAGATACCTTAGCGCTATTGTTTTTAGCTCTTCCTCTTTCATCCGTGAATGTTCAAGATAGTAAAAAACTACATTTTCCCAAACCTTAAGACTATCAAAGAGGGCAGCACTTTGAAAAACATATCCAATACTTTTTCTGAGTTCGTTCAGCTGTATAGGGCTTAGTTTTGATAGGTCATTTCCAAAAACCTTAATTTGACCACTGGTAGGCTTTTGCAAACCAACTATGCACTTTGTAATGGTGGTTTTACCGCTTCCACTCCCCCCAAGTATGGTAAATATTTCCCCTTCTTTAACCTGAAAACTAACGTCCTTTAGTATTTGCCTTCCGTTTATAATTAGGTTTAGGTTGTTAATCTCTATGACAAAGGACATTTCTTCCTCTGAGCTGTGTTAAATTATATCAAAAGCGTTGAGTTGTCTTATTAGAAAGCCCTTTGGAGAGCAAGGATTTTTAATATCCCTAAACCCTAACAAAGGTGGTAATGAAAGAATGCGTTGAGAAGGTAGGAAGGATAAGATAGAGTTTTGCGTGTGTAGTTTTTTATTATATTTTTGATGCACAACTACTGTCTGATGCTTTCTTTCGTAGGGACAAATTTTCACGGTTGGCAAGTGCAACCAAATCTGAGGACTGTGCAGGGAGTTTTGAGTGATGCTTTGGGCACACTCTTTGGAGAAAAAATAAAGCTAATAGGTTGCTGTAGGACGGATGCAGGGGTTCATGCAAAGGAATACATAGCCAACTTCAAAAGCTCCAAGACCTTTCCCTTAGAAAATCTTTTGAAAGCTCTTAATGCGGTGCTACCTGAAGACGTAGGTGTAAAAAAGGTGTGGTTTGAAGACCTTAGCTTTAACGCTAGGTATTCCGTATCCGGTAAGCTTTATGTTTATCGGGTTTTTCCTTCCCATACGAGGGACCCTTTTTTGGAACCTTTTCTGTGGCGCATCCCCTATAATTTGAACAAAGAAATCATGAAGAAAGGTGCGGAGCTTTTTCTTGGAAATCACAACTTTTTAGGCTTTGCCAAGTTAGAAGAGGAGGACAACCCCTTTGTGGAGCTTGAGGAATGTAGTGTGGAAGAAGTAGATGGAATAATAGAGATAAGGGTAAGGGCAAGGAGGTTTTTGAGATACATGGTAAGGCGCATAGCGGGATGTTTAATTTACTTAGGTATGGGTAAGCTAACCATCAGCGATATTAAGGAATTCCTAAACGGTAAAAGGTGTCCTTACACCGCCAAAGCAAAGGGATTAACTCTTGAAAAGGTTTTCCTTCCAAAAAGCCTTACGGACGCATAACCATTCGCTTAGCCTTCCAATTATAATATAACACACTGTGTTTGGAATAATACAGTTTAAATTATCCTTTAGCCAAGTAGAAGCTTTCTTTTGGGGACGTAAAGATGAATAATTGGATAAAGCTATGCGGAAAGTTGCTTATAAGCTATTTTTACTTTTGGTGGTAGTTTTGGGGGCATCTTTCTTGCTTTCAACAGTTTTTGTCCTTTTAATCTACTTCAGTCTTCCTTCGCCCGAAGCTCTCAAGAACTGGAAACCACCGCAAGCTACAGTTATTTACGATCACAAAGGAAGACCTTTTGGAGACATTGGCATTCAAAGGAGGTATTACGTTGAGCTAAAATACATACCATCGCACGTCAGGCACGCCTTTATATCCGCAGAAGACAAAAACTTTTACAAGCATTTTGGCATAGACCCCATAGCTATACTCAGGGCTCTTATAACAAACATCCTCAGCGGAGACATCAAGCAAGGAGCATCCACCATAACCCAACAGCTGGCAAGGAACCTGTTCTTAACTCCCGAAAAAAGCCTTTCAAGAAAGATAAAGGAAGCTTTGCTGGCTATAAAGATAGAAAGGGAGTTTTCAAAGGATCAGATACTGGAACTTTATTTAAATTACATCTACCTTGGACAGGGTGCTTACGGTGTGGAAGCAGCATCAAAGATATACTTTGGTAAGTCAGTAAAAGAGCTGACGGTGGATGAGGCGGCGGTCCTTGCAAGTCTCCCAAAGGCTCCCACAAAATACAATCCCTTTAGAAATCCCGAAAGGATCTTAGAAAGAAGAAACTATGTGCTTTCAAGAATGTTAGAAGATGGATACATAACTCAGGAAGAATTTCAGGCATACAGTCAAAAACCCATAAAGCTAAGATTAGAAAACAGATATTATGGCATGGATTACTTCTTGGACTATGTAAAAGAATACGTGGTGGAGAAATACGGTGAAGTTATCCTTGCAGGGGGATATGCCATCTATACAACCATAGACAAAGACCTGCAGGAGCATGCAAGAAGGGTTTTGGAAAGAGGCATTTTCCGTGTTGCAAAGGCAAACGGAATTCCATCCCTTCCCTCGGATTACTACGAAGCGGAGAGGATGTATAAAGAGCAAAAGGTTGATATAAGACCAGGAAAGGTTCTTATAGGAAAGATCAAGAACGTCTTAGGGGACGAGTATGTTGTAGAGATCGGTCAAGAGGAATTCAGAGCAGAGAAAGGAGAGCTTACGTTTGAAAAGGGCGATTACGTATTTGTCCGATTTTACAGGGTAAAGGGCAAGCTCAAGTGGGAGGTGTTGCCAGACCTTCAGGGTGCCTTGGTAGCTCTTGATGCAAAAACCGGTGCTATTAGGGCAATGGTAGGTGGATATTCTTACATGAGAAGTCCCTTCAATAGGGCGGTTTACGCCAAAAGACAACCTGGATCTGCCATAAAGCCAATTATATACCTATCTGCTTTGATGAAAGGATACACTCAGGTGAGCATAGTGGACGCAAGCCCCAAAAGTTTTTACGATCCATCCACTGGAAAGGACTGGACACCCAAAAACTACGAGGGAATAGACTACGGGCCAGTTTCCTTAAGAACTGCGTTGGCTAAGAGTATAAACACCGCTACGGTGAATCTTTTGGCAGAAATAGGCTTTGACCTTCCTATGGAGGTTGGAAGAAGTCTTGGACTGGAACTAAAACCTTACTACTCAATGGCCCTTGGAAGCATAGAGGTTACGCCCTTAGAGCTCACCTCCGCCTATCAAGCCTTTGCCAACTTAGGTGTTAGATGCAAACCCTACTTTGTGGTAAGGATCATTTCTTTGGATGGGAGGGTGTTGGAGGAAAACGGTCCCCAGTGTGAGCAGGTGCTTCCACCTCAAGAAACGAGGGTGCTTGTGGATATGCTAAGGGCTGTGGTTTTGGAAGGAACTGGTGTTTCTGCTTCTTCCATTCAAAGATACGTAGCAGGCAAAACCGGAACCACCAACGATTATATGGACGCATGGTTTGTGGGCTTTACTCCACACATAGTGGCAGGTGTTTGGGTTGGGTTTGACTTGAAAAGAAGTATGGGGAAAGGAATGGCTGGCTCAAAGGTTGCCCTTCCTATCTGGATTGACTTTATGTCCCTTGCAGCTTACATGTATCCACAGGAGGATTTCCCAATACCAGAAGGGGTAGTTTTTGTGGAGTGTCCTACCCCCATGGCCTTCGTCAGTGGCACAGAAAGTGTGTGTAGTCCAGAAATCCAGAAGGAAAAAGATCAGCAGGACGAATTAGAGGGTATAGTGGATCCAGAGTTTTTGCAGGAAACACCTAAGGTGAAGGAGGTTCCATAATGGCTTTAATAAAACCTTACAGGGGGATATATCCTAAGATCCATCCTTCTGTTTATATGTCCGAAAATGTGGTTGTTATTGGAGACGTAGAAATAGGCGAGGATTCAAGTTTGTGGTTTGGAACAGTAGTCAGAGGAGATGTAAATTACATACGCATAGGTAAAGGGACAAACATTCAGGACAACTCTGTAGTGCACGTGACCCACGAAACTTATCCAACCATCATAGGTGATTATGTAACTATTGGACACAGGGTGGTGCTTCATGGATGTAAAATAGGAAATTTCGTTTTAGTTGGCATGTCTGCGGTGGTGATGGATGGGGTAGAAGTGGAAGATTACGTGCTAATAGGCGCAGGTGCGCTGCTAACGCCGGGAAAGAAATTTCCATCCGGTGTTTTGGTAGCTGGCTTTCCCGCAAAGGTAGTTAGAGACCTCAAACCTGAAGAGATAGAAATGATAAAACAGTCTGCTTATAATTACATCCTATACAAAAACACATACTTAGATGAATCTAAGGGAAGTTTTAGATGAACTAAGGTTAGCTTCAAAAAACGCAGTTGTTGTAGTGGAAGGCAAAAGAGATAAAGAAGCTCTAAAAAAATTGGGAATAGATAACGTTATAACAATTGCTGGGAAAAGACTGACAGACCTTGCGGACATTTTAGAGGGTGAAACTTTTGTCATACCTCTCTTTGACCTGGATACCCATGGAGAAAGGATACATCAAAAGGTGGTAGCCATTCTCTCTTCGCAGGGATATATTTTAAAAAGTGAGTTTAGAGAAAAGCTTAAACAATGTGGAGTGATATACATGGAGGACTTATATGAGAAAGTCAGAAGTCTTAAGAAATCTGCTGATTCAGGATAAGCTCATAAAGCTTAACTTGGACCTGCTGGAGGGATTGTTAAGAGAGATAAAACCAGACATAGAGGAATCTAAAATACTTGTAGAAGCTTGTTTAGCGCCAGAAGAAAGGCAAAACCTTTTGAAGATTTTGATAGATTTTGAAAGAGAATTTACAGAGCTTATCTCTCAATCCTTAGACCAGATCTATGACCTCTATGAAATTTTTAACTTTGATATAACCTTTTTGTCAAACATTCCAGAAGAGTTGGAAAGAGAAATAGAAAGATTGGACGCTGTAAACAGTATAAACAGCTGTTTGGAAGCTATGATAAAACTTTTGGAAAACATCCTAAGCATAGCAGAATGGGACGAAAAGACAAAGGTAATCCTTACACCGTTAAAGATCTACAAAGATGTTCTTGAGCATGCTATAAACTTCAATCAAAGGTTGGGACTAACAACTGTTCTTTGATTTTCCACTCAAACCATGTTATGTTTATCTATAAGGAAAAATAGGGATGGAGGTACTTTATGAAAGCAAAAGAGTGGCTAAATACAATGCCAAGTCAGTTTAGTCCATACGATGTGGATGCTCTATCCATAGAAAACTACAAAGGTATTGTTTTTTCTGGAATGGGTGGGTCTGGAATAGTGGGGGATGTGCTAAAGCTTTTGTTGGAAAGGAGGGGGATAGGTATTCCCGTCATTTCACTCCACGGCTATCAACTTCCGCCCTATGCAAAGCGGGATTGGCTTTTGGTGGCGGTAAGCTACAGTGGAAATACGGAAGAAACTTTAAGCACGGTGCAAGAGGCTATACAAAAGGGACTAAACATAATATGCATCAGCTCCGGAGGCAAACTAAAGGAAGTAGCGGATAAGGAAGGTTTTAGGTTTATCTCCGTGCCTTCTGGCTATGCGCCACGCTATGCCTTTGGTTTCATGCTTTCTGCAGTTATGAGTCTTTTCGGCTTTGGTAAAAGCTTAGAAAACATAAGAAAAAACCTAAACGAAAACAAGGAAGAGATAAAGGAAACCGCTCACAGCATAGCGCAGGTTTTACAAAACTACATTCCAGTAGTCTATAGCACACCTCTAACTGAACCCATTGCCTTCCGTTGGAAAACCCAGATAAACGAAAACTCAAAAACCCTTTGTTATACCGCAGTTCTCCCAGAGCTTCATCACAACGAAGTGGTAGGCTTGGATAACCCCATTGCCAGAAACCTATGTCATTTTATAATACTCTACGACCCAGAGGACCACCCAAGGGTTATAAAAAGAGTTGAAATAACTGTTCAGATATTTAAAGAGTTGGGACTTGCTCCTTTAATCTTACAAGGAAAAGGCCAAAGCTTAGAGGAAAGGCTTATGTATCTTGCCTATTTAGAAGACTGGGTAAGCTTTTATTTGGCTGATATATACGGATATGACCCATTACCGGTTAAAATAATAGACCGCATAAAGGAAAGCCTTAAGTGATGATGTATATAAACGTGCGGTTCAAACTCCAACTTAACAGCTCCGACAGAAAAAGGCTTTTGGAATTAATGCGCAAGCAATCATTCGCAATAAACGAGCCGAGTAATCCCAACTCCCATCAAAATGCTTTGCAAGTTCTGAAGTCCGCCCTTGTCTTGCCTTTGCTGGAAGAGAAATGGCAAAGGCGGACAAGCAGGTTAGTTCCTTTAGAGGTTAGGGAACGCCCCATTATATTTCCATGCTGATAAGAATAGCCCACAGTCCAGACGCAGATGATGCTTTTATGTTCTATCCTTTGACTGCAGGTATTTTAGACACGGAAGGTTTGCAGATAGAACACGTGCTGGCGGATATTCAAACCTTAAACGAGCATGCAATGAAGGGAACTTATGAAGTTTCCGCAGTTTCTTTCCATGTTTATCCTTATATATCAGACAAATACTTAGTCCTTACCAGTGGAGGAAGTGTGGGGGATGGTTATGGACCTTTGGTTGTCGCAAAAGAGGGGCTAAAAAGCTTAAAAGGAGAAAAAGTAGCAGTTCCTGGACTTTTAACCACCGCCTATTTAGTTCTAAAGCTTTACGAGCCAGAAATTGAACCAGTAGTCTATCCTTTTGACCAAGTTCTTGATGCGGTTTTATCTGGACAAGTTAAAGCAGGGCTGGTAATACACGAAGGACAGTTGGGATACAAAGACAAAGGACTTTTAAAATTAGTAGATTTAGGAGAATGGTGGAAATTCCAGACTGGTCTTCCCTTACCCTTAGGGTGCAACGTGGTGAGAAAAGACTTAGGGAATGAAGTTATAAGAAAGATAGAAAGATTGATGAAAAAAAGTGTTGAGTATGCACTTTCCCATAGGGAAGAAGCTCTCAGTTTTGCCATAAAATACGCAAGGGACATAAAAGAAGATAGGGCTAAGGTGGATAAATTCGTGAGTATGTATGTTAATCAAAGGACTTTGGATTATGGGGAAGATGGTAGGAGAGCGGTAAGGTTGCTTTTGGACCTCGGATATAAGCAAGGAATCATAAAGGTTCCACCACCCAAGGTAATATTCTCGGACGAGGATATTCAAACTCAAGACGAGGCTGAATAATTGTTATAATATAAGCTGTTTAATAGGAGGTTTGTAATGAAAAAAATACTACTTTTTTCCTTAGTTCTTGGTGGATTGTCCTTTGCCCAGCAAAGGTTTGCATGCATAGACCCCAACAGGATACTCCAAGAATCCCAAACTGCTAGGAAAGCACAAGAGGAATTGAGAAGTAAGTTTCAGTTTTATCAAAAGCAGTTGGACGAGAAAGCAAAGAAATTAGAGGAATTGAAAAAGCAAATAGAAAGTAAAGCCATAAGTCAAAAGATGAGGGAAGAAAAGATAAGAGAATATCAAAAGTTAGAAACAGAAGCTATGGAATTTCAACAAAAAGCCCAAAAAGAACTTACAGAGTTGAGAATAAAAACAGAAGATGAACTTACAAAAAAAATAAAAGAAATATCTGAAGATATTTCAAAGAAAGCCAATTTCACTGGAGTTTTGGATTGTAGCGTGTTTGTCTATAGGTCTGCGGAAATAGAAATAACGGATGAAGTTATAAAAAGGTTGGATGCAAAATGAGTATAAGCAAAGAGCTTTTGGATATTTTGGCTTGTCCAAGGTGTAAGGGTGATCTAAAATACGATGAAAAGCTGGAAGTTTTGATATGTCAGAGATGTGGCGTGTTTTACGAAATAATTGAAGACATACCTATACTAACTCCCGACTCTGCAAAGCCTCTTTCAGAGCTTGAAAAAGCTCATCCTCAGAAGACACAATCTTAACTCCACTGGGTTTCACCCTTTCACCGAAGTGTATATAATCAACAGGTTTTTTATAGATTTTTTTGTAGTTTTCTACCATCCAGTAGTCCGCGAGGCTATCTCCTACGTAAATTGCACCGTCCAACTGTGCAATTTCCAAACAAAAGTTAAGGGCATATGGATTTGGCTTTCTCAAACTGGGGTCTTCTATCGTGTCGTCATCTACTACAAAATCAAAAAATTCCCAAAGTCCGAACCTGTCAAAGGCATTCCTTAAGTCCTTCCTCGGTCTCCCTGTAAGTATGCCTAAGGGACATTTGAACTCTCTGATCTTTTTAAAAAACTCCCTGCTTAGGATCAACCTCTCCAAATGCTTGAGTCTTTCGTACTCAGCATCAAATTCTTTTATAATCTCCTCCAAAGAAACTTCTTTATTGAAACTTCTTATAACTTCTAAGGTAGCTATGTAATCGTTGTTTATACCATTTTTAAACTTTATTTCTCTGACTTTTTCTATATCCAAGCTAATACCTAAGAATTTTTCTGCAGTATTTTTTATAGCATAATGATAAGAAAGGCTTACGTCTATTATAACACCATCAACATCAAAGATTAACCCTTTCTTCATCTTTTATAAGCTCATTATTGCTTTTGGACAGCAAAAATTTTGCAAACTTGTTTGCTAAAAAGGTTATTTTACTGTCTTCTGGAAAAACTATATAATACCATCTTCTTGCATTAAATCCACTTATCTTTACTTCAACTACGTTGCCTTCTTGCAAATCTTTTTCTAGTATTCCTCTTGAAAGAAAACTACAGCCGTATCCGCTTTTGACCATACTAAGAATAGACCTTCCACAGTTTATTTCAATCTTTATCCTCAATTTTTCAAAGATTATTCCCAATCTTTCCAACTCCTCCTTTACTACCCTCCTAGTGCCCGAACTGATTTCTCTGAATATCAAGTCTGCTGAATATAAATCCTCCGGCTTTATTTCCCCCACCTTGGCAAAAGGATGGGATGGATGGGTAAAAAATACTATCTCGTCGTAAAACCATCGGATCGCCTTGAATTTTTCAGAGGGTTCTCTTTCAATAAGTCCAATGTTTAAAACGCCAGAGGATAACCCTTCCTCTATCTGCTGGGAATTTTCCACAAAAGCCCTTATGGATATGCCTGGCATTTGATTATGAAACTCCACCAACAGCTCTGGAACCTTATACTCACTCAGTGTAGTGCTTATCCCCACAAACAAAGTATCCTTAAAATCCTTCTTTATCTTTGCCATTTCCTCCATAAGGCTTTCATAGTCCCTTAGGAGAGACTTTGCCAGTTCATAGATACGCTTTCCTTCTTCCGTTAGAACCATCCGCCCACCATGCCTTTGAAACAGTTTTGCACCAACCATTTTCTCTAAAGCTTTTATTTGCTGTGTAACCGCAGGTTGGGTGATGTATAGTATTTCAGAAGCCTTTGAAAAACTACCTAAATCGGCAACCGCCACAAAGGTCTTTAACTTTGTAATGTCAATCATTAGTTTTAAAATATAATACAAGATTATAGCAAAGTTAAGCAGAACTTATTACTCTTTATCCCTAAATAGCTTTTATCCAACTGACGTGTTGGTATAATTTTAAAATTATGCTGGAGTTATTAATAGATAAGTTTAGTAAAGCTCTCTCTAAGGCAGAAAAAAGCAGGAAATTAAGCGAGAAGCAGATAAACGACATATTAAGGGAAATAAGGACAGCTTTATTGGAAAGCGATGCGGATTACGAAGTCGTTAAAACCTTTCTCAAAAGGGTAAGGGAAGAAGCTCTCAAAGAGGATATAACTAAAAAGCTTTCACCCTATGAACACTTGTTATTGACGGTTTATGATGAGTTGGTAAAAATACTCGGTGGAAGTAGGTCTGAACTGGAAAAGGGAGTGGTTTTGTTTGTCGGGCTTCAAGGTACTGGAAAGACCACTACCATAGGAAAATTGGCTAAGTATCTAAGGGAACAAGGAAACAAAGTAGCAGTGTCTTCCACAGATGTGAGAAGACCTGCGGCTATGCTACAGCTTCAAAGATTGGCGGAAAAAATAGATGTCCCATACTATAAATTTGAAGAAGGATTGAGTGCCATTGAGATAGCTAAGCTTGCTTCTTCTAAAGCAAAATCTGAAGGAGTGGATTACTTACTTTTGGATACCGCTGGAAGATTACATATAGATGACGAGCTTATGGAAGAGCTGAAAGCCATAAAAGAGGCTGTATCTCCTTCTGAGGTCCTCTATGTAGCGGACGCAATGCAAGGGCAAGAAGCTTTGAGGGTAGCAAAGGTGTTCCACGAAAAGGTGGGGCTTACCGGTGCGGTCCTTACCAAGATGGACGGCGATGCCCGTGGCGGTGTAGCCTTTTCTATAAGGGAAGCTTTGGGAATTCCCATAAAGTTTGTAGGAACAGGAGAAAGGCTTGAGGACATAGAACCTTTCTATCCAGACAGAATTGCTCAGAGAATATTGGGCCTTGGAGATGTGCAAAGTCTAATGGAAAAAGTTCAAAAAGTTATACCGGAAGATGAAGCTCAGGTTATGGCTACAAGGATTTTAACCGGGGAGTTTAATTTGGAAGACATGCTAAAGCAATTTGAGTTTATAGAAAAGATGGGTCCAATAGATAAGCTGTTAAGCATGGTGCCTGGAATTTCTGCTTATGTAAAGTATATTAAAATAGACGAAAAATTAATAAAGAAAAAGAAGGCAATTATCCAATCCATGACCAAGGAAGAAAGGAGAAATCCAAAGATAATAAACATGAGTAGAAAAATTAGAATAGCGAAAGGAAGCGGTACGTCAATATCTGATGTGAATAAACTACTTAAAGAGTACGAACAGATGAAAAAATATATAAGAAGTATGAAAAATGCTAAAGGTCCTCTTGGTATTCCAAGACCACCTTTTAGGTTTTAAGCATATTCTAAAAAACTTACATTAGACACACTTATAAACACCAGAAACAATTTTTATTGAAATGTTCCCTCAAAAAACTAAAATTAGCGCTATAAATCTGTGGGAGGATATACTATGAAAACGAGCAGAAGGGAACTTTTAAAACTTGCGGGCTTTGGTGTCGCTTATGCTACCCTTTATAAGAGCTTTTCTTTTGCAGGTGCTGAAAAGCCAATGGAAACACCTCTCTTTGCCCTTAGGGGGGACGGTTTTGTGGTAGCCATTGATACTAAAAAGGACGAAGTAATAGCAAGAATATCCACTGGTGGGAAGGGTGGGACGCTGGGTTCGGTTAGTAAAAACGGCAGGTATCTCTTTGTCGCAAACAACGCACCAGACCAAAGGACCGTAAGCGTGATAGACACTGTCAATCTAAGGAAGGTTAAAGACATTGAAACTGGTTCAAGGCCTAAGCATCCTGTGGTCTCTCCTGATGGAAGATTGGTAGCGGTGAATCATTCTGGCATTGATAACGGTAAAAATCGTGTTGCTTTTATATCTCCAAAAGACCTTGAGATTGTAAAGATCGTGGAACTGCCTGTATTAAACACAGGACACAAAGGAGATTTTAGTATGCACGGGACCTTTAGCCCAGATGGCAGGTATTACTTCGTAGGAAGTTACTCAGACAACAGGTTCTTTATCATATCCACGAAGGACTTTTCCGTAGTTGCCCATGTGGATGTGTCTGGCAATCCCCATTACTTTGACTTTAACAAAAACACCGTGTGGGTTACTGTAGAGTATAACGAGCCAAAATCTACAAAATCTACTCCCATAGTTTATGTTTATGATATATCTGATGCCTCAAAGCCAAAGCTTTTGAAAACTTTAAGTGTGGAATTAAGCGCAGAGGAGTCGGCAAACCCTGCAAGGATAGAGGGTCATCACGGGAACTTTACCAACGACGGAAAACACTTTATGGTTTGCAACAGAGGAGCGTCTCCCTTTGAAGGAACAACGATTAGGGTTTATAATGCAAACGGTGATTTGGTAAAGGTCATAGACTCTGCGGTTAAGGGAGTAGGACATGCTTATATATCCCCAAACGGAGAGTATGCGGTTATAACCCAATACGGAGATACGAAAGTTGAAATAATAAGCCTGAAGAATTTTGAGAGGATAAAGGTCATAGACGTGGGTGTGGGCAGACACATGGGACACGTGGTATTTTCGGAAGATGGGAAGAAGTTTTACGTTAGCAACAGGGTGGCGGACTCGGTATTTGTGATAGATGCGCAAAAGTTTGAGGTGATAAAAAGGATCCTTACCGCAGAGTCTGGGCAGGCTCAGGGACAACTGGTTAAGCACTTTTACGGAGTGTTTGAAAGGGTAGTAAATCCTTATCTAGTTTAATGAGAATACCAGCCTTAATAGTTGGAGGCTTTTTAGGGAGTGGAAAAACTACCTTCATAATAAGGTCTCTGCTTCCGAAGTTTAAAGAAAAAAGGATAGCTATACTGGTTAATGACTTTGGAAAGGTAAATTACGACAAAATAAGGTTGTATCAGGAAAGTATGGAGGTATATGGGGTTGAGGGAGGGTGCTTTTGCTGTGAGCTTGGAGGAGAACTCTTAAGTGCATTAGCCCAAATAAAGAGAAAAGAGCCTGAATTTCTCATAGTGGAAACCTCTGGCCTTTCGGACCCATCTCCTATTTATTACAGTTTGGAAACTTCTGGTTATGTTGTAGAACTCATCATTGGCGTTTTTGGCTTAGATATGGAGGATGATGTCTTAAAAACAGCTTTGGTCCAATCTCAGATAGATTCAGCCCACTGCTTAGTCCTAACAAAGGCAGACCTTTTAAGCAATGCCCAGCTGAGAGAAAAGTTAGAATTTTTTCACTCTTATCAAAAGCCTCTCTTTTTGGCAAAAGAAGGTTTTGTAGATGAGGACATCCATAAGCTTTTTGGGACTTTGAAAACACCCCCTGCTTTGAAAGGACACCACTCAGTCTTTGATAGCATTACTTTACACCTTGATGGTTATTATTCAAAACAGGAACTTGAAAGTTTTTTGCTAAACCTTCCAAAGGGCGTATACCGAGTAAAGGGAGTAGTCAATTGCCTTGAGAGTCCATTGCCCCTTGGTTTAAACTACAGCTTTGGTTATATCAGTTGGGAAAGATTAGAAACAGAGCAAAAGCCATTTTTGGTTTTTATAGGACAAAACCTGAACAAAAAAATCTTTGAAGAGTTTCCAAAAGGTGGGGATTTAGGTATTGAGCACGAAAAGGTGTGCTTTCCGATAGAAGAGTTTGATGCAAGGGAAGGTATTGCATACATTGAAGGTATAGCTATGGATGAGCTGGATACCGCAGAAAGACTGCTAAATGATTTGGAAGAGGGGGATTTTCTGTTTATTGAAGAAAAAAGGTTTAAAAACTTCAGCGAAGTGAATGATTTGCTAAAAGTATGTATAAACTCGGAAAAAGACAAGATCTTGTTTTGGAAAGTGCCAAGCGGTGTGGTTAGCTACATACTCAGCAAACTGCCCAAGCATAAAAGGGTCTATCATCTAAGCAGTCATTACTTGCTTCCAAAGGCTTATCTTTCATTAAGGTTAGACACTCCAGAAAAGGAAAGTTTTGTGCTATCTTGCTATAATAATACAAAGATATGAAACTCTTAACGCACTTTATCTTGATCCTTCTTCTTTTAGTTTTGGATTTCAAGGCTTCAGAGCATCATCACGAAGACCTTCAATACCATCACGATTGTGAGCTCTGTATAGTCCAGCATCAGCCACAGCACACAAATGACGTAAATTTAGAATTAACTTTCCATTTCCCCACAATTTCCTTAGAAAACCCAAAAGCACCGCAAGTTTTGCCCTCGTCCTCATATAAAAAGCACACACTAACCAGAGCACCACCAACGGAATAAACCCTTCCTAACCACACCACTTTTTAAACACAAAAAACTTCAGGAGGTACAAATGGGTATGTTCTTTTTTCAGGATAACACCTACGTGCTGGTTAAAGGCAATCCAATAGGAGAAAGACTTTCTAAGCTTTTAAAGGACGGAAAGGTTGGCTTTTTGATGGGTTGCGACCAGTGTTGTTATGAGAGAAACATTGCAGACAAGCTGGTAGAAGGTGCGGTCATTGGATGTTTTCCCATGCTTTATGGGAAAGCCAAGCAATTGGGCGTAGAACAAGTAATAACACTTTAAAGGAGGTAGTGCTATGAAGAAGGCAATGCTTTTGCTTTCTATATTTAGCCTTTCTTTTGCCCAAGAAAACTTGGAAGAGCTAAAGCGTCAGCTTGAAGAACAAAGAAGGCTCATAAGGGAACTTGAGAAAAAAATTGAAGCCCTTGAGAAGGCTCAAAAGCCTGAAGCAAAGCAGGAGGACAAGAAGGAAGAAAAACCTATACCTGCAGACAGAACCCTTCAGCTAAGAAGCAAGTACGAAGAAAGGCTTAAAGCATTTCAAATATCTCCCTTCAGGCAGACAGCCTTTTTACCAGACATCTCCTTGATAGTGGATACATCCGTTGTGGGAAGGAACAAAAAAGACAAAGAACTTGGAGAGCTTAAAATCCCTGGCTTGTATCACAAGCACGAACATGACAAACACGGACACGGAGCCCTAAACGAAAAAAGAGGCTTTAACCTAAACTATGCAGAGCTTTTCTTTTATGCACCGGTAGATCCATACTTTGACCTTTACGCCACTATTCCTTTTTCCGAGCACGGTGCGGAAGTGGAGGAAGCTTATGCGGTAACGAGGGGACTTCCCGGTGGTTTTCAACTAAAAGTAGGTAAATTTAGAAGCTCCTTTGGAAGGCTAAACTCTCAGCACCCACACGCCTGGGACTTTGCAACCCAGCCCTTAGTCTATAAAGTCTTCTTTGGAGATGACGGACTTACAGAAAAAGGCATTCAAATAAACTGGCTTGCGCCTACACCTTTCTATTTACTACTCGGTGCGGAAGTCCTCCAAGGAGAGAACGAACAGAGCTTTGGAACGGATGGCTTTAAGATAGGCACAGTAGAGGTCTCGGAAACAAGGAAACCAAACCTATACGTGGGTTTTGTGAAAACGTCTTTTGACGTTGGTAATCTTTCAATCTTAACCGGACTTTCTTATGGCACTGGACACAGCAGAATATACCATAAACACGAAGGTGAAGAGCATGCCTTTGCGGGAAAGACCAAGCTCTATGGCTTTGACCTTACCGCAAGGTATAATCTGGACTCTATAAGGTATATATCCTTCCAAGGGGAGTATATCTACAGAGACAGTAAAGGGACAGGTTTTGAATACGATGGTTCTACGCTAACCACAGAAGAAGTTAAAAAGAAGCAAGGGGGCTTTTATTCTCAGCTTGTCTTTAGGTTTGACAAAATGTGGAGAGCGGGTATTCAGTACAACCTTATAAACAAAAACGACGTCAAAAAAGATGGGGTTAAGAATGATTTGCCAAAGAACCTTTCCGCTTACTATGCTATGCTTGAGTTTAGTCCTACGGAGTTTTCCCGCATAAGACTGCAAGCAGGACAAAACAGGGCATTCTACGAAGGAGGTAGAAGAAAAACAGTAAATGAGGTCATCCTTCAGTTTAACTTTGCCATAGGAGCCCACGGTGCCCATCCCTTCTGACAAGTTTGCCCCCTCTGGGGGCTTTTTAAAAGGAGGCTAAAGACATGAGAGTTATGCTCTTTATTTTGATCCTTGTTGGTTTTAGTTTAGCCCAGCTAAAAGTAGTTGCGACTTATCCCTGGATAGGAGAGCTGGTAAAGGAGATAGGAAAAGATAAGGTAAAGATTCATATCATCGCAAAAGGCACCGATGACCCTCACTTTGTTGTTCCAAAGCCTTCTCACATTGCTAAAATGAGGGACGCAAACCTTTTGATCATCCAAGGTGCAAGCATAGAGATAGGCTTTCTTCCTCCCCTTCTTCAGCAATCCAACAATCCCAGGATTCAGCCGGGTAGAGAAGGCTTTTTGGACCTTTCCCAGTTTGTGGAACTTATAGAGAAACCTCAGAGAGTTTCCAGAGAGATGGGAGATGTGCATCCAGAAGGAAATCCCCATTACAATTTGGACCCACACAACATACCCATTCTGGCAAGGGCTGTCGCAGAAAGAATGTGTCAGCTGGATAGCCCAAACTGCTCTTACTACAGAGCTAATCTTGAAGACTTTTTGGGAAGATGGAACGCAAAGTTAAAGGAGTGGGACAGAGAATTCTCAAAGCTAAGGGGAACTAAGGTTATAAGCTATCACAAGCTGTATAACTATTTCTTAAGTAGATACGGGATAGTTTTGGTGGGAACTTTGGAACCACTTCCGGGCATTCCCCCAACTACCAAGCATATAGAAAATCTCACCGCCCAAGCCCAAGGAGTGAAGTTTATCCTTCAGGATATCTATCACGAAAAGAGGACTGCAGAATACTTGGCAAAAAGGTTAAATGCCAAAGTGCTAATCTTACCCCACGACGTAGGTGCAGTGCCAGAAGCCAAGGATCTATTTTCCTTGTTTGATGAGATCCTCAAAAGGTTCAGCCAATGACAGACATACTCTTAAATGCCCTACTGCTTTCCTTCATTCTTTTGGGCATTCACGCCTACTTTGGGCTTGAGATAGTAAGAAGGGGGATAATTTTTACAGACATTGCCATAGCGCAGGCTTCTGCTTCGGGGCTTGCCCTCTCCCTTTTTTTCTTTGACAGACCCTCCTACTTTCTTTCCTTATCCTTTGCACTGCTTTCAAGTATTCTCATTGCTTTGTCCCAAAGGTTTAAAGAGTATTCAGAAGCTTTTATAGGCTTGATGTATGCTTTGGGCTTTTCTTCGGTGGTGCTTTTGCTTTCCAAATCTCCCCACGGTATGGAAGAGCTTCTAAAGCTTACCGCAAGGGACATTCTTTTTGTCTTTAGAGAAGAAACAATAAAAACAGGCCTTTTGTATGCGTTCATCGGGTTTTTGCTCTACATAAGGGAAAGGTTTTTAAAAGGGTATTTGAAGGATTTTGTCTTTTTTGTCCTGTTTGCTTTAACCGTAACAAGCTCGGTAAATCTGGTGGGAGTGTTGGTGGTCTTTTCCATATTGGTTGCTCCTGCCCTTACCGCCAAGCTCTTAGGAAAGGGTCTTGTGTTTGCTTGGATATATGGCTCTGCGGTTAATACCTTAGCCATAGTTCTTTCCTTTCTTTTTGACCTTCCCACTGGCTTTAGTGTGGTATTCTTTAACTCTTTTTTGGGTGTGCTGGTTTTCTTAGTTCGCCTGTTAAGTTAAAGCTTCTATCAGCACAGCTTTGCTTTCTAAACACTCTATCAGATTTTCCAAGTCTTCCCTTTTCACAAAATAAACTCTCCCGCCTATTGGTTTTCCCAATTCTTTAAGTGGATTTATTCTGATGTAACCCAAGTTACTTGCAACATAGCCCGTAGTGTAGTCTTCGTCGTCGCTCCAACAAAGTTCTGCCAAAACACCACAATGGACGTTTTTTGTAGCCAATGCCAAAGCATCCATAAGCCTGTTTAAATACTTCCTTTTTATCCCCCTCTTTAAAAGGGCTTGCTTTATGGCTTTTCTGTCCTTCCAATCTACCCTTACTGTTCTTATGCCCCTTTCTTTGTCTGGCTCCAATCTTTCCCCCGTTTGCACGTCCATAAGCACTGCACCCCTCATATTACCACCCCTTGGATTTGGTCCTTTGTCCAAAAGCTCTAAAGCCTTCTGCCCAAGCTCCCGCTTTATTCCTACCTCCTCCAACTTTTCCAACGCAAAAGCCCTCGCATCTTCAACACACTTAAAGTCATAACTGTATATAGTTAAAGCCTTTGGGATCAGAAACACCTTCTCTACTTTTTCCACAGTAATTACCAACTTGTCGTAAGCTTTTGGCCTTCTAAGAAGCTCTTGGACCACTTGCTTTAAAGACCCTTCTTCTATAAGCCTTTCCGCTCCAGAAACGTGCAAACCCTTTAGCTCAGCCCTCATACGCACGCTTATCATCCCTTAAACAACCTTCCAAACCAACTAAAAACATATCCCAATCCAAAACCAACAATTAAACTGCCCACTACCAAAAGCCCAAGGGGAATGGGTGGTATGCGATAATACGTTCCGTTAAACTCAGGAGTAAGAACAAACTCCACAGGAGAACTGTTTAGATATACCAAGTAACCAAAACCTAAGAGCAAAGCTATGAAGAAGATAAAGTATATAAAAAGCTTCATAGCAAACCGTCCTCTCTCTTTGCGTTTTCTATCTGCATAAGCACCTGTTCTTTGGATGTGCCTCCGTAGGTTTTCTTCCTGTCTGCGCAAACCCTTGGGTCCAAAAGCTTCAAGGCGGTTTCATCAAAAAGCTCAGAAAACTCTTTTAGCTCTTCCAAGCTAACCTCCTCAAGCCTTTTACCTTTTTCCAAAAGATAGCCCACCAAAGAACCCACTACTTTATGGGCTTGTCTAAAGGGTAAGCCCTTTAGCACAAGGTAGTTTGCCAAATCTGTAGCTAAGGTAAAGCCACCAGCACAGGAAAACATTCTTTCTTCGTTTATCTGCAAACCTTTTAGCAAAAGAGTCATAACTTCCAAAGAGCTTCTTAGGGTATCTAAGCTATCAAAGAGTGGTTCTTTGTCCTCCTGTAAGTCCCTGTTGTATGCATAAGGGAGTCCCTTTAGGGTGGTTAGAAGACTTATTAAATTCCCATAGAGTCTTCCTGTCTTTCCTCTTATTAGCTCCAACACATCTGGATTTTTCTTTTGAGGCATTATGGAACTGCCGGTGCAAAGTCTGTCTGGCAAAGATACAAAGCCAAATTCCTCCGTTGACCACAATATTAAATCCTCTGAAAGCCTTGAAAGGTGCATACCACAAACCGCACAAGCGTAAAGCACGTCAAGGATAAAGTCCCTTTCTGCGGTAGCATAAAGAGAGTTTCTGATAACAGACCTAAATCCAAGTTCCTTTGCGGTATAAAACCTATCTATGGGGAAATCCACACCCGCACTCGCACCGCTACCCAAGGGAAGACCATCTGCAAACCTGTAAGCATTGGCAAATCTTAAGCTGTCTGTCAAAAAGGCTTCTCTGTATGCCAAAAAGTAATGAGCAAGCCTTATAGGTTGAGCCCTCTGAAGGTGTGTATAAGAAGGTATTAAAACATCCACCGTTTTTTCAGCAAGCTCTACCAAAGCTACTCTTAGCTTCCTTAGATCCTTTAGTATTTTTTCTATCTCTTCCTTTAGAAAAAGTCTTTCGTCGGTTGCTACCTGGTCATTACGGGACCTTGCGGTATGCACCTTCCCACCCACCTCTCCTACCTTTTCCGTTAAAGCTCTTTCTATGTTCATATGCACATCCTCTAACTCTTCCAAAAACTCCATCTTTCCACTTTCCACATCTTCCTTTAGCTTTAGCAATCCAGATATTAATAGCTCTTCTTCTTCCTTTGTGATTACTCCAGCTTGGCTCAGCGCCTTTACGTGGGCAATGCTTTGCCTTATATCTTGAAGGGCAAGCCTTTTGTCAAAGCTAACCGATTGAGTAAATTTCTCCACAAGCTTTTCTGTTTTCTCTTTAAACCTTCCTTCCCAAGGTTTTTGCATAGGATTATTTTAAACTTGAATAATTAAACTCAGGACCAAGCTCCAAAAAGTTATAATTAATATCATCAACTTTTGTAAAGGAGGTTTTCATGGCTAAAGGAACTGTTGCATACAAGATCCTTGAAAGTCACTTGGTTAGCGGTAGGCTTGTGCCCGGAGAGGAGATAGCCATAAAGATAGACCAAACGCTTACGCAAGATGCTACGGGAACTATGGCCTACCTTCAGTTTGAGGCTATGGGCGTGGATAGGGTTAAAACTGAGCTTTCCGTTAGCTATATAGACCACAACATGCTACAGACGGACTACAAAAATCCCGATGACCACAAATACCTAATGAGCGTGGCAAAAAGGTATGGTATATGGCTTTCCAAACCCGGCAATGGCATATGCCATCAGGTGCATTTAGAAAGGTTTGCAAAGCCTGGAAAAACCTTGCTTGGCTCAGATTCTCATACACCCACCTCTGGTGGGATGGGGATGATAGCCATAGGAGCTGGTGGGTTGGATGTAGCCTCCGCAATGGCTGGAGAGCCTTTTTATCTAAAAATGCCAAAGATAGTGGGAGTCCATCTAATAGGTAAGCTTCCGGAGTGGGTTACCGCAAAGGATATCATCCTTGAGCTTTTAAGAAGGCTAACGGTAAAGGGAGGAGTGGGAAAGATCTTTGAATACTTTGGGGAAGGCATAAAGGAGCTTTCTGTTCCAGAGAGGGCAACCATAACCAACATGGGTGCAGAGCTTGGAGCTACCACTTCTATTTTTCCTTCCGACGAGATAACCAGAGCATACCTTAAAGCTCAGGGAAGGGAAGAGGACTGGATAGAACTCTTGCCAGACCCAGATGCAGAATACGACGAGATCATAGAGATAGACCTTTCAAAGCTTGAGCCATTAATAGCTTGCCCCCACTCTCCGGATAACGTGGTGCCTGTCAGAGAAGTGGAGGGAATTAAGGTAGATCAGGTGGTAATAGGATCATGCACAAACTCCTCCTTTGTGGATCTTACAAGGGCAGCAAAGCTTTTAGAAGGTAAAAAGGTCCATCCAGACGTAATTTTTGCAGTTGCTCCAGGCTCTAAGCAGGCTTTGGAGCTGATAACCCAAAATGGAGCTTTGTTAAACTTCCTAAAGGCTGGTGCAAGGATTCTTGAAAGTGCCTGTGGTCCGTGCATAGGTATGGGCTTTGCGCCACCATCAGGTGGTGTTTCTGTGCGGAGCTTTAATAGAAACTTTGAGGGAAGGTCTGGCACTCCGGATGCAAAGGTTTATCTTGCCTCTCCAGAAGTCTGCGTTGCCTGCGCCATAGCTGGAGAGATTGTAGATCCAAGAAAGCTTGGTCTAAAGTGGATAAAGGTTGAAATGCCGGAAAGGTTTCCATACGGAGACGAAGCATTTATAGAACCACTTCCGGAAGAAGAAGCCAAGAAGGTGGAGATCTACAGAGGTCCAAACATAAAACCACTTCCCGAGTTTGACGAACTTCCAGAAAGCATAGAAGGAGAAGTTTCTCTCATAGTGGGGGACAACATCACCACAGACCACATCATGCCCGCAGGTGCTAAAATTCTACCTCTGCGTTCCAACATCTACGCCATAAGCGAATACGTTTATCACTACGTAGATCCACACTTTGTAAGCAGGGCAAAGGAGATAAGAGACAACAAAAAGAAGGCAAACATCATAATAGGTGGAGAAAACTACGGACAAGGATCCTCAAGGGAACACGCCGCATTGGCTCCAAGATTTTTAGGAGTTAGAGCGGTAATAGCCAAGTCCTTTGCCCGTATTCACCATGCAAACCTCGTCAATTTTGGTATAGTTCCCTTAGAGTTCAAAAATAAGGAGGACTACAATAAGTTTTCTTTAGGAGACGAGATACTCATACCGGAGTTAAAAGAAAGACTAAAGGAAGGGAAGGAAATCGTTGTTATAAACAAAACCACCGGAGAGGAGGTGCTATGCACCTATAACCTAACACAAAAGCAAATTTCCGTTCTTTTGAAAGGTGGTTTGTTAAATTGGATAAAGAGCAAACAGGGGGTGAAGGTATGAAACTAAGAAAGGTAGTTTCGGTAGTAGGGGCAGGAAATGTAGGAGAGCATACTGCAGCTTTGTTGGCTTTGAGAGGTTTGGTGGATGTGCGCATGTTTGATTTGCCAAAAAAGGATGGAGACAGGATCATAGAACCTGTCAAAGGTAAAGCCTTAGATATACAGCAAATGCTATCAGCTCTAAACATAGACGGAAAGGTGGAGGGCTATTCGGTCAGTCCCGAGGGAGATGGATACGAAGCCTTGGAAGGAAGTGACATAGTGGTAATCACCGCAGGCTTTCCAAGAAGGCCGGGTATGTCAAGGGAGGATTTGCTGGAGAAAAACATAAACATACTCTCGGTTATAGCCCAAAAAATAAAAGAGTTTGCCAAAGACTCTATAGTTATCGTCGTAACAAACCCAGTGGATCTTATGACCTATGCGGTTTATAAACTTCTTGGCTTTGAGCCCAAAAGAGTGATGGGTATGGCTGGAGTTTTGGATTCCGCACGCTTTAAGACTTTCATCTCAAAAGAAATAAAGGTTTCTCCTCAGGACATACACGCTTACGTCATAGGTGGTCATGGAGATGAGATGGTCCCCCTTATATCCATATCCAACGTAGGCGGAATACCCCTAAAGGACATACTCAGTAAAGAAAAACTTCAAGAGCTTATAAGGAGAACTCAGTTTGGAGGTGGAGAGATAGTGGATCTTATGGGAACCTCTGCCTATCATGCCCCTGCAGCCTCCATAGTGGAAATGGTGGAAGCTATAGTTACGGACAACAAAAGGATACTTCCCTGTTCTGTTTACTTGGATGGCGAAGTTGGAGAGTATTACGGGGTTAAAGGTGCGTGTGTGGGAGTTCCCGTAAAGCTCGGAAACTGCGGAATAGAAGAAATAATAAAGATCCCCATGATACCGGAGGAGAGGGAAATGTGGGAAAGATCGGTTCAATCGGTAGTTAAAAACCTAAAAACAGTGGAGGAAATGCTAAGCAAATTGGTTTAAAATGTATTAATGGAATGCTGTTTTTACCTTTAAGGTTTTTAGTTTTACCTATAGCTTTACTGCTGTTGGTAGGTAGCTTTGTTTTATACAAGGAATGGGAAAAAAGAAGGAATCAACAGGTTTCCTATATAGAGTGGGAGATAAGAAAGTACCTGCAGAGTGGAGATTTAGATAAGGTTAAGGGTCTGATAGAAGAAGGTCTAAAAAAGGGTGGTGCTTTTAAGCCTTTGATCCTTTCTTACTCACTGCAGATAGATGTGGGCAAAAAAGAAAGCGAAATAATTCAAGAGATGATATCTAACCTTAGGGACGAAGAGCTGATAGCCCTTTATACTGAAAGACTTGCCTTTGCCTACTTTAAAGAAGGGCAGAAGGAGAAAGCTTTAAAGGTGCTTGAGTCCATAGGAAAAGAAAGGTTTAACCATCCCTCTGCTCAGCTGTTAAAAGCTCAGATACTTCTGGATATGGGGAAAAAAGACGAGGCAAAGAGTGTATTAAATCAAACCATAAAAGATTCAAAAAATACCTATTGGTCGAACATCGCTAAAGTTTTGTTAAAGGAAGTGGAAGGATGAAGCTTTTGTTGGAGATTGGCACAGAAGAACTTCCCGCTAACGTAATAAACCAAGCACTGAAAAGTCTTAAGGAAAGTTTGGAAAAGGTCTTGGGAGTTGGCATACAAAAAACCTATGGCACACCGAGGCGCTTGGCGGTTATTACAGAAGACTTTGAAGACAAACCAGAGGAAAAGGAAGAACTAATATACGGACCACCTTTGGGCATAGCTTACAAAGAGGGGAAACCTACAAAGGCACTTCTTGGCTTTTTGGAAAGGGTTAAAGCTTCTTTGGATGAGGTTTTAGAAGTTGAGCGAGGGGGAGGAAAATACGTAGCGATAAAGAGGGTCTATAAGGACAAAAGCCCTTTGGAAAGGCTTAAGGAAGAATTTGAAAGCATTTTGCTTTCCATACCTTTACCTAAGCGTATGAGATGGGACAGCAGTAGCTTGAGCTTTTCAAGACCAATAAGGTGGATATGTGCGCTTTATGGAGACAAAGTAGTGCATTTGAGTTTTGGTAAGCTAAAAGCCAGCAACCTAACCTTTGGACACAGGTTCCTCTCAAAGGGTCCTATTTTAATAAAAGATGCAGAGGAGTATGAAGAAAAGCTAAAGGAAGGGTTCGTTATACCTTCTTTTGACGAAAGGTTGAGCCTTATTCTGGAAATGCTAAGGGAAGAATCTTATGCCTTGGAAAGCACGCCAAGGTATACAGAGGGACTACCAGAGGAAGTCGCCAACCTTTTGGAATTTCCTTTTCCTGTCGTAGGCAAGTTTGAAGAAAAGTATTTAGAACTTCCAGAAAAGGTTTTGATCACAGTCCTTGCCCACCACCAAAGGTTTTTCTGTCTTGCAAACAAAGAGGGCAAACTCATCCCATACTTTATCGCCTTTAGCAACAACAAACCAAATGAAAAAATCTTAGAAGGATACCAAAAGGTTTTAAGGGCTAGGCTTGAAGATGCCCTGTTTTTCTACAAAGAGGACCTAAAAACACCGTTGGAAAGTTTAGTGGATGCTCTAAAGGGTGTGATCTTCCATCCAAAAGTGGGCAGTATGTGGGAAAAAACCCAAAGGCTTATCTCTCTTTCTGAGAAGATAGCTATGATGCTTGGATTTGATCAAAAGACGATAGAAAAGCTCAAACGAGCTGCGCTTCTTTCTAAGGCAGACATCTTAACAAACATGGTTAAAGAGTTAGACGAGCTTCAGGGATACATGGGTATGGTTTATGCCAAAGCTTGGAGAGAGGATGAAGAAGTAGCAAGGGCTATATACGAGCACTACCTTCCAAGAACACCTTCCGAAGAAGTTCCAAAAAGTCCTATTTCTCAAGTTCTTTCTATAGCTGACAAATTGGACAACCTTTACACCCTCATAAAGGCTGGAGAGATGCCATCCGGAAGCTCAGATCCCTATGGACTTAGGCGCAACGCCTATGGAGTTTTTGCCATAATTCACAAAAATCGCTACAACTTGGACTTGAGAAAGCTTTTGGAAGATCTGCCAGAAGGCTTTGAGGAGTTTATAAGAAGTAGGTTAGAGGCTTACTTAGAACCATACGGTTATGATGTGGTTAGGGCGGTGCTGGAAGTAAAGGACCCACTAAAACCGTATGAAATCATAAAGCTTACCGAAGAGCTTGCCAATCTGAAAGAGTCACAGAAATTTAAAGATATAGTAGAGGCTTACAAAAGGGTGGTTAAGATCCTGCCTGCGGGGTGGGAAGACAGTTTTGTGGAAGAGGAGCTTATGCAAGAGGAGGAAGAGAAAGCTCTTTGGGAGGAGGTCAAGAAGTTAGAAACGGAAAGGGTGGGAGTTTTAGATCTTTGGGATTTGAAAAAAAACATTGACTTGTTCTTTGACAGAGTGTTGGTTATGGATAAGGACCCTTCTCTAAGAAGAAACAGGCTGGCTTTACTTTACAGAATAAAAAAGCTGTTTAATCAATTTGCAGATTTTGAAAAGATCGTTTTTGAACAAACTTTGGAGGTTTAAACATGAAACAGAAACTTGTAGTGTGGTTAGACAGTGTAGGTATAGAGGATGTGCCGTTGGTTGGTGGAAAAAATGCATCCTTGGGAGAAATGTTAAGGAACCTCTCCAGCTTAGGGATCAACATTCCCTACGGCTTTGTGGTAACATCTTACGCTTACTACGAGTTCCTAAGATACAACAAACTGGAGGAAGCCATAAGGAAGATCTTAGACGGTCTAGACCCAAACAATATACAGGACTTAGCTAAGAGAGGTCATGAGGTAAGAGAGCTTATAAGAGGAGGAGAGTTTCCTCCAGAATTGGAGGAGTTGATAAAGAAATACTACTCTGAATTGTCTCAAATGTATAACTCCTTTGCGGTTGATGTGGCGGTTAGGTCTTCGGCTACCGCAGAGGACTTACCCCATGCATCCTTTGCAGGACAGCAGGAAACGTATCTAAACGTGGTGGGTGCAGAAAACGTTTTAACTGCGATAAAGAACGGCTTTGCTTCCCTTTTCACGGACAGAGCAATATCCTACAGACACTCCTTTGGCTTTGATCACTTAAAGGTTGGCATAGCTATGGGTGTTCAAAAGATGGTGAGGTCTGATCTGGGTGCCTCTGGTGTTATGTTCACCTTAGATACAGAATCAGGTTTTAAAAACGCTGTGGTGATAAATGCTACATACGGTTTAGGTGAGCTGTTGGTTCAGGGAATGGTAACTCCGGACGAATACATGGTCTTTAAGCCAACCCTTCAGGCGGGATACTCAGCCATAATAGAGAAAAAATTGGGTAGAAAGGACAGGAAAATGGTTTACGGTGCAGGTCAGGAAAGGACAAAGATAGTAAATGTGCCTCTGTCTGAACAAAAGCGTTTTGCTCTTACAGATGACGAAATTCTAAAGCTTGCAAGATGGGCCATCCTCATAGAAGAACACTACACTAAGAAAAATGGTAGGTGGACGCCGATGGACATAGAGTGGGCAAAGGATGGTATTCTAAACGAGCTGTTTATAGTTCAAGCCAGACCAGAAACTGTCCACTCAAGAAAAGAGGAAAACGTGCTTAAGGTTTACAAATTTAGTGTGCCTTTGGAAGAAAGGGTTAAAAAGAGAGTCCTATACGGTATAGCGGTAGGAGACAAAATAGCACACGGAAGGGTAAGAGTTATTCACGACCTAAAGGATGCGGGGCAGTTTGAAGAAGGGGAGATATTGGTTACAGATATAACTGACCCAGACTGGGAACCTATAATGAAAAAAGCCAGCGGTATTATCACAAACAGAGGGGGAAGAACCGCTCACGCAGCGATAGTTGCAAGAGAGCTTGGTATTCCCGCAGTGGTGGGAACCCACAAGGCTACGGAGGTGCTCAAAACCGGAGATACAATAACCCTTTCCTGCGCAGAGGGTGAGGTGGGCTATATTTATGAAGGATACATACCTTACGAAGTAGATGAGATAAACCTTAGGGAAATACCCAGACCTAAGACAAAAGTTATGATGAACGTAGGCAATCCAGAATCCGCTTTTAAGTATTCCTTTATACCCAACGATGGGGTAGGCTTGGCGAGGGAGGAGTTCATCATAGCAAACTACATAAAGATTCATCCTTTAGCCCTTTTACACTACGAGGATCTAAAGGCTTTGGTAAAGAAGTTGGAAGAGTGTGGTGCTATTGATGATAAGGGTGTTTGCTCCATGGCTTCCATATACAAGCATGCGCAAGAGCCCTTGAAAAGCAAGTTAGCAAAAGGTAAAGACAGAAAACAGATAGCTCTAAGAAAACTCATCGAGGATATTGAAAATCTAACTTTTGGTTATGAAGATAAAACCCAATACTTTGTAAAGAAACTATCCTACGGAATAGCCAAAATATCCGCCGCCTTTTATCCAAATCCTGTGATAGTGCGCTTTTCAGATTTTAAATCCAACGAGTATAAAGGTCTAATAGGGGGAGAGTTGTTTGAACCTGAGGAAGAAAACCCAATGTTAGGATGGAGGGGTGCATCAAGGTATTATTCAGAAACATACAAAGAAGCCTTTGGGCTTGAATGCCAAGCCATTCTAAGAGTTCGCAACAAAATGGGGCTTACAAATACTAAGGTTATGATTCCCTTCTGCAGAACGCCGGAAGAAGGAGAAAAAGTGCTCAAAGTTATGGAGGAATACGGGCTTAAAAAAGGAGAAAACGGTTTGGAAGTTTATGTGATGGCTGAACTTCCATCTAACGTAATTCTTGCAGACAAGTTTGCAGACATATTTGATGGTTTTTCCATAGGTTCCAATGATCTTACCCAACTTACCCTTGGTTTGGACAGGGATTCGGGATTAGTGGCCCATCTTTACGATGAAAGAAATGAAGCGGTGAAAAGGCTCATATCCCAGCTTATAAAGGTAGCAAAGGAAAAGGGAAAGAAAGTAGGCATATGCGGTCAAGGTCCTTCCGATTTTCCAGACTTCGCCGAGTTTTTGGTAGAGGAAGGAATAGACAGTATTTCTTTAAATCCAGACTCAGTATTAAAGACACTACTGGTAATAATAGAAGCAGAAAATAGAAGTAAGCAGGTGCGGATATGAAACTCCTTGAGCGCATCAAAAAATTAAGCCTTCCTACGCTTAAAAAGTCAAAACCCCAGATAGCCCTACAGGTTGGTCAGAGATTTATAAGACTGCTCAAAAGTGGAGAAAAACCATCCTTTCCACCCCAAGAAGTGATCTTTGAGGATGGTGACGAAAATAAAAAAATAACTGTGTTAAAGGATTTGGTGAATAAGTTTGGAATACAAGGGGAGGGGGTTATAACTTGCATACCTGCTACCGATGGTATGCTAAAACTTTATAAATACCCCTCAACCATAAGTCAGAAAGACTTAGAAAATGCCATAAATTGGATAGTAAAAAAAGAATCAGCGGAAATAAAGGAAGAGACAGTGTATGACTATTTCATTCTAAGGGATGAAAAGGTCTTAAATGTAGCCTTAGTAATGGCACGTGCGGAATCTGTTAATAGACTGGCCAACCTGATCCATTCTGTGGGCCTAAAGCCCGAAATAGTTGATTATGAAGTACTTGCCATTGCAAACTACGGAATATATCACAAACTTTCCATTCCCTTCTCTATTTTGTATATAGACTACGATTACTCCATACTTCTATCGTATAGCAGTTCCAATCTTGTTTATTCAATTACACATTGGAGCTATTGGGAATACAGTAAAAACAACGATGAAGAGCTATTGGAAAGCTTTCTTGCAGAAATTAGGAATTTAATCGTCATAAATGATATATCGAACATTTACATCGCCGGTGTAGCATTGGCAGACGAGAGTTTCTTAGAGCGATTGCTTGAAAATTTACCAGTAATAGGAATCCTGGATGTTGGAGAACTCCCGCCCAACTTTTTTGTCCCTTATATACTTAGTATAAGAGAGGGGCTAAAATGATAAGAATTAACCTGCTCAAAGAAAAAAAGCCAAGAAAAGCGGAAATTTCTCCTTACAAAAAAACTTTAAGAGAAATAAGGATAGGCGAACTTGTTAAGTTGGTCAAGGTAGAGGTGTATCTTTCTGTAGCACTATGGCTAAGTGTTTTGGGTGTAGGGGCATGGTATTGGAAAGCCTCAACGCAGTTGAACAAGATAAAAAGGGAAGTGGATCAACTACAAGCGGAAAAAAACAGACTGAGCGTTCAGGTCCAGCGGATAGTTGAGGAGAAAAAGAAGATAGAGTCTGAAATAAACCAATTAAAAAGTGAGATAGACGCCTTGGATCGCAGTAAAGACATATTAATAGGTTTAAAAGAGCTATACATTCCTTTCAACGAAGGATTTAAAACCTTCTCTTCTTCCGTTCCTCCTGCCAGCTGGATCATCGCATACAACCAAACCCTAGACGTAGGGAGTGGAAAACTAACCACAGAATTTGAGTTAAGCTCTTTTGATTATAATAGCATAAGCGCTTACACAGTTAGCTTAAAAAAAGCCAATAACGAAGTTTTTGTAAGTAGCATAGAAAGAAAAACAAATCCCAGTGGCTATGAGTACTATTTGGCTAAGTTAAACATAGAAAGGAATATTGGAGGGAAATGATGGAAAAGCTGAAGGCTCAATGGGAGGCTCTTCCGCAGTGGCAAAAATACGTGATTTTGATCTTTTTACCCATAGCAGTAATAGCTTACATTTATTTAATGTTCCTATCTCCACTACAAGAAGAGCTTGAAAAAGCTAAAAAAGAAAAGGATCAGATCTATTCGGAGATAGAGCAGTTAAAAAGGCTAACAGATCCCAGGTCGTTAGATTCGCTTAAAAGACAAAAGGAACAACTACAGGTACAGCTTTCACAAAAAAAGCAGGAGTTGGAAAAGGTCGTTGGAGAAATCCCCTCTAAAAAGGACCCAGGCACAGTGTATAGAAGATTGGGGCTGATAGCTAAGAAGAATGGGGTTGTAATCCTTTCAGCAAACCTTGGAAAACCTGTTGAAATAGGGTATGATATAGAGAAAGTAGAAGAGGGTAAACGGATTGTTAAGATCGCAAAAGATCAAGGGCAAACGTATGTCAAATATCCTACTGCAGAACTAAAACTCTCTTTTATTGGTAGCTACTCTCAAATAGTTAGTTTTCTGAAGGACTTAGGTGAAGAAGGTTTTGTCTCTTATCCCTCTTCCCTGAGGATTAGTAAGTTTGAAGGAGAAAAGCTCAAAGGAGATATTACCTTATTTGTACTTATGAAGGAGGAAAGTTTATGAAAGTTTTATTCGTATTATTGGTTTTTCTATTTATAGCTTACACAAAGGAGCCTTTTACTGATTTGGAGGGTGTGGTAGGATACATAGTTGTGGAAAGGAAAGGAAAAGTAGAGAATTATTTAGTAGTTGAAGGGAAGGATGGTGGTTTTAGGATGGTAAAAGTTGATAAAAATCCAAAACAGTTTTTAAGGAAGGGAGAAGATGAGTCGCAGAAAAGGTAAGCTAAAAGTAGGAGTTATAAGCTTAGGTTGTTCTAAAAATCTTGTGGATACGGAAGTATTACTGGGCAAGCTAAAACAAGCAGGGGCGGAATTTACTAACGATCCTAAGAAGGCAGACACGATAATTATAAACACCTGTGGGTTTATAAATCCAGCCAAAGAGGAGGCAATAGACTATATCCTTGAGTATGCGGGAAAGAAAAAGGTTATAGTGATGGGTTGTTTGGTAGAGAGATACAAACAGGAGCTGATAAAAGAGATACCAGAGGTCTCAGCTTATTTTGGAACAGAAAGTTGGGATGAGATTTTGGAGTTTTTGGGGCTTGAAAAAGTAAAAGAAAATAAAAGAATTCTTACAACACCAAGGTCCTATGCTTACCTTAAAATTTCCGAAGGATGCAACCGACTTTGCTCCTTTTGTGCTATACCCCAAATAAGAGGTAAGTACAGATCAAAGCCTATAGAAGATTTGGTGGAAGAGGCTAAATGGATAGCTCAGCAGGGGGTTAAAGAAATATGCGTGGTTTCTCAAGACACTACTTATTACGGTAGAGACCTGTATGGAAAAAATGCTATAATTAAGCTTCTTGAGAAGCTTGAGAAGATAGAGGGCATAAACTGGATAAGACTTTTATACTTATATCCAACAGATGTTAGCGATGATCTTATAAACTACATAGCCAAATCTTCAAAGGTCCTTCCCTACTTTGACATACCTTTTCAACACGTTTCTAGCAAAATTTTAAAAAGCATGAGAAGGGGTTACGATAAGAACTTTGTAGAGAAGTTAATAGACAAAATACTCCACACCATACCTGATGCGGTGATAAGAACAAGTTTTATAGTTGGCTATCCAGAAGAAAGTCCGAAAGATTTTCAGGAGCTATTAGAGTTTGTGGAAAAGGGCTACTTTTACTGGGTTGGGGTTTTTAGTTATTCCTTGGAGGAAAATACTCCAGCAGAAGTCTTGGGAGATAGGGTAAGCTACGAGGAGAAGGAAAGAAGGAAGAATGCTCTTTACGAAGCTCAAAACGAGGTGATCCAAAAGAAATACAAAGGTTTGCTTGGAAAAAAATTTAAGATGTTAGTGGATGGATACGATGAAGACTTGGGCATTGTCCCAGTTGGCAGGCTATGGTTTCAGGCTCCAGAGGTAGATGGAGTTTGTTATTTGGAAACTGAGTGGGAAGTGAAAGAGGGAGAATTGGTGGATGTTTTGGTAAAGGACTTCAAAGAACAGGATCTACTGGTTGAATTTACGTGTGAGTGAAGGAAGAAAGAAAATAGAATTACATCTTTCCTCCCTTCCGGTGCCAAAAAGCAACAGATACATAAGAAAAAAAGGTGGTAAGGTTTTTAAACCTCCCAGAATAAAAAACTGGGAAATGAGAGCCATTTGGGAAATTAAGCAGCAATACAGCGGTGATCCATTAGAGGGACCGTTATCTATGGAGGTTATCCTTGTGCTACCAAATAGAAGGAAGAGAGATATTGATAATATGCTGAAAAGTCTTTGGGATGTGTTAGAAAAGGCAGGAGTAATAAAAAATGACAATCAGATATATGAGATAAGAACCATAAAGCGAATAGAAAAAAATACGCAGAAAACCATCATTTACATAGATCATTTGGAATAATTATTGGGCGCTTCTAAAGTATTCTGTGGGATCTAAGGGAATACCTTCCTTATTTCTAAGTTCAAAATAAAGCGCACAGTTCTCAGAGTTGTTTTTCCTTCCCACCAATGCAATTTGTTGGTTTTTGGATACTTGTTCCCCTCTTTTTACTAAATTTTCTTGATTATTTGCATATATAGATATAAACTTTCCATGGTCCAATATAATCATGTTTCCATATGCTTGTAGGTCATTACCACTGTATATTACTTTTCCATCTTCAATCGCTTTAACAGGAGTTCCACACTCTGCAACTATATTCACTCCTCTATTCCTTTTTGTAATACTACCTTCCACAGGCAAAGGCAAGCTGTTTTTTGGAATTCTCTCATCAGTTTGCTCGTTTGGTGTTCTTTCTTCTGTTTTTTGAGGTAGAGAGGGTCTACTTTCTTTCTCTGCAGACACTACATCACGAACCCTATCCTTAACAGGTATTTTTACAACCGTCCCTTTCTCTAACCATTTACCCTTTAGCTCTGGGTTTAACCTCTCCAACTCCTCTTTTGAAACACCCAACCTTTTTGCTACATGCTCAAGTTTAGCACCTTTTTTTACAACATAGGTTTCATAGTTTTCAGTTATTTCTTTTTGTTGCCTTATAGGCACCTTCACCTTTGTGCCTTTTGATAACCACTTTTGTTTCAACTCTGGATTCAACTTTTCTAACTCTTCTTTAGAAACTCCTAAGTTTTTAGCTATATCTTCCAGCCTACCACCTCTTTTGACTATGTATATTTCATACTTTTCAACCTTCTCTTTTTTTCCTCTCTCAACACGGGGCACCTTCACCACAGTTCCTTTTTCCAACCACTTACCCTTCAATTCTGGGTTTAGCCTTTCCAACTCCCTTTCTGAAACTCCAAGCCTTTTGGCTATATGCTCCAGCCTACCACCCCTTTGAACTACATAGGTCTCGTAGTTTTTTATCTGATTTTGAGTTCTTTTACTAACAGATCTTGCAGGAATCTTTATTTCCTGACCTTCTAATAGTTTGGTTGTTTTTAGGTTGTTAAAACTTTTTAACTCTCTCCAATCCACTCCGAATTTCTTTGCTATACTCTCTAAGGTATCTCCTTTTTTGACTTTATAAATAGCGTAATCTTCTGTCCTTGGGTTTTTAGCCTCTGAAACGGGTATGCATATCCTTTCTCCTATCTTCAATTTGTTTGGATTTATATTTTTATTAGCTTCTAATATTTCCTGAGTTTTTACTCCATAGCTTTTTGCTATTTTTTCCAGCGTCTCTCCACTTTTAACCTTGTGATATTTACACTCTTGAGCAAAGGAAAAGTTGAATAAAAGGCTAATACTTAATATAAAAACCCCTTTCTTCATGGCTAACAGCTTCCTTTATTATTTCCATTTTATCCACCCTTGCTCCTTTTGGACCTTCCCACAGTTTCCATATAAAGTCCTGTAGCACATCGTTCTCTCCTTGGGCGAATAATTCAACCCTACCATCCGGTAGATTGCGTACCCATCCATCCAAACCATAACTTTCAGCTAAGCGCTTTGTCCAGCTTCTGAAACCTACACCCTGCACCAAACCAGATAAAAATATCCTATAGGCACTGATATGTTTTGTTTGATGGTCCATCTTGTTAGATTATAACACACGAAACTGCTATGAGTTTCCAATAAAAATTGACATACTGCATAATGGAATACTTAACAACAACTATTTTAGAAGAAAAGCATAAGGTATAATATATCTATGGAAGAGCAAAAAAACGAAGAATTAGCTGATCTGTGGCAAGAAGCGCTTAAGGAACAAGAAGAGAAAACAAAAGAAAAAGAAGAGTCCAAAGCACTTTCAACGTCAGAAATTCAAGAGAAGTTAAAGAAATTTTTAGACCTTCCTTTGGTGGTAGAGGTTGTAGTTGGTTCTACAACGCTTACTTTGGGGGAAATACTGAATTTGGGTCCAGGATCTGTGGTAGAGCTTGATAACTTGGTAGAAGAGCCTGTGGATATAAAGGTAAACGGCAAGCTTATAGCAAAAGGTGAGATAGTGGTCGTGGAGGATAAATTTGGAGTGAAGATAACGGATATTGTAGAAAAAGAAGAAAGGGTTAAAAGATCACTTTAGTATCTTCCAGTTATGTAGTCTGCCACAGAAGATGCTGCTATTGATTTTGGTTTTACCACCGGTTTTAATCCTTGAGCCAAAACAAAGCCTATGGCTTCCTTTAGAATGATGGAAGAGTTGTGCTGAGGGTTTGGGTTTATGTCAAGATGAACCTCAAAAGGTCTGTTGCCCACCACGTCTATGAGCTCTAAGGCGGTATAAACAGCTCTGCTGACTTCTTCCATAAGCCTCTGCCTTAGAGACCTTATACGCTTTACTTTCTCAGTTTTCCAAAAGACCTTTGCTCCTCTACAGGAATCTATATGAACTACTACCACGGTAACGAAAACCGTGCTATCATTTACCTGACGAGAGTCACATCCAACGTATATAGCGGTCCTTTCGGAAGTACCTTTTATAAATTCCTTTACTTCTTCAAAGCTCTTTATTTGGGGCATTGAACGTTCCTTTGAATTCAACTGTCTTTAAATAGGTAGGTTTGAAAAAGATCCAATCTTTCATGTTTTCTGCACTTCTTCCGTAGCACACCTCACACAAAAGCCCGTCAGCTACCAACTTAGAATTGTCATCACAGCAGTCGGACAGGTTCCAAAACTCATAATTGTCGTGAAATATTAGCTTGCGACAACTCAGACATTGGTATAGCTTACATCCCATTGATTCCAAGAACTCTTCAACTTCTTGATCCAAGGGCAAGTCCTCAAGTTCAAAGACTGTCTTTAGAAATTCTATTTGCTTTTGACTTAACTCTTTAACCTTCATGTAATATATTTTATTCACATGTTGGTTGATGAGTTTGATGTAGCTGTAATAGGTGGGGGTCATGCGGGTATAGAGGCTGCTTTGGCATCTGCTCGCATGGGAGCAAAGACAGTAATGTTTGTGCTAAATGCGGATAACATAGGGCAGATGTCCTGCAATCCTGCCATAGGTGGAGTAGCAAAGGGAATTGTGGTAAGAGAAATAGATGCCCTTGGTGGGGAGATGGGAAAGGCTATAGATCATACGGGCATACAGTTTAAGATGCTGAACACGAGAAAGGGAAAGGCTGTTTGGTCTCCAAGGGCTCAGGCGGACAAAAGAGCATACAGAGAATACATGAAAAAGGTCTGCGAAACCCAAGAGAACCTTCACATAAAACAGGACGAGGTAGTGGATATTATCGTAAAGGATGGAAGGGTTGTAGCTGTAAAGACAAGGCTTGGGCTTGAATACAAGGTAAAGGCTGTAGTGGTAACTACCGGAACCTTTTTGAACGGTCTTATATACATAGGAGACAAAACCTTTCCCGCCGGCAGGGCTTGGGAGCCAAACTCTACCGGACTTTCTGAGTTTTACAAAAGGCACGGCTTTCCGCTAATGAGATTTAAGACAGGCACACCTGCAAGGCTTGACAAAAGAACCATAGATTTTTCCAACCTTGAGATTGCACCGGGAGACGATCCACCCCCTAAGTTTTCCTTTTGGACAGAACCCGTAGGCACATACTGGTTTGAAAAAGGGAAAAAACAGGCTGTTTGTTGGATAACCTACACCACACCAAAGACCCACGAGATAATCAGAAAAAATCTACACCGAACCGCGCTTTATGGAGGTCTCATCAAAGGTATTGGTCCAAGGTATTGTCCATCCATAGAGGACAAGGTGGTAAAGTTTCCTGATAAAGAAAGACATCAGGTATTCTTAGAGCCGGAGGGTTGGGACACCATAGAAATATACCCAAATGGTCTTTCTACCTCTCTTCCTGAGGAAGTCCAATGGGAGATGTATAGGTCCATACCCGGTTTAGAAAAGGTGGAGCTCATAAGACCTGCCTATGCCATAGAGTATGACATAGTTCCACCTACTGAGCTTTATCCCACATTAGAGACAAAGAAAATAAGGGGGCTTTTCCATGCGGGCAACTTTAACGGCACCACCGGATACGAAGAAGCAGCAGGTCAAGGCATACTGGCAGGCATAAACGCTTGTCTGAGAGCCTTTGGAAAGGAACCTATATATCTAAGAAGGGACGAAAGTTACATAGGCATCATGGTGGACGATTTAACCACAAAGGGAGTTACAGAACCTTACAGACTCTTTACATCAAGGTCCGAATATAGACTTTACCTAAGACAGGACAATGCTATCCTCAGGCTCGCAAAGTTGGGAAGGGAATTAGGACTTTTGTCTGAAGAGCAGTATAAACTGGTGCAGGAGTTGGAAAGGGAAATAAACTCCTGGCTTGAGTTTTATAAAGGATATAAAGTTTCCGTAGCCATAGGCTCAGATATAAAGCCCTACAGCCTATCCCAGCTACTCACCTCTGAATACTCCATACACGACCTTAAAAGCTTGGGAGTAGCAATTCCAGAACACCCTTATGTCGCAGAGGAGGTGGAGATTGAGCTAAAGTATGAACCCTATTTGGAGAGGGAAAGGAAACTAAATGAAAAGTTGAAAAAGCTTGAGGACACACCCATTCCCGAAGACATAGACTACGATAAAGTGCCCGGGCTAACTCATGAAGCTAAGGAAAAACTTAAGAAGTTCAAACCTTTGACTGTGGGGCAGGCTAGCAGAATAGATGGCATAACGCCCGCTACTATAACCGCTTTGCTCGCATACTTAGGAAAGTTGGACTAATATGATCATAGTTTTTGTAGTCCTTTACATGCTCTTTACTTTGATCTTAGGTGTATATGCAGGTAGGTTGGTTAAAAATTCACGGGACTACATACTTGCAGGTAGAAATCTACCTTTTTATATGGCTACCTTCGTAGCCTTTGCTACCTGGTTTGGGTCAGAAACAGTCTTAGGTGCATCCTCTGTGATGGCAAAGGAAGGTCTTTGGGGTGTAGTGGCAGACCCCTTTGGCGCAGCTCTATGTCTAATACTCGTTGGTCTTTTTTTTGCCAAACCCCTCTACAGAATGAACCTTCTTACTTTTGGAGATTTTTATAGGATCAAATACGGCAGGAAGGCAGAGATAGTCGCAAGCATTATGCTCATTGCTTCTTACTTTGGCTGGATAGCTGCTCAAATGGTTGCCATAGGTATAATCCTTCACATCACCACAGGCATATCTCAAAGCTTTGGCATAATAATTGGCTCCCTTATAGTGCTTTTATACACCTTTTTTGGAGGTATGTGGGCAGTTTCTCTGACGGACTTTATACAGACCGTAGTCATTGTCTTAGGTTTAATCTTTGTGCTTTATGAGGTTTCCAATGGCTTTTCTGATGTAGTCCCAGTAGTTGCATCCCAACCTCCAGAATACTATAAGTTCTTTCCAAGCTTTAGCATAGAGGAGATTCTTCTTTTCGTTAGCGCACTGATAACCATAGGGCTTGGCTCTATACCTCAGCAAGACGTGTTTCAAAGAGTGATGTCTTCGAGATCAGAAAGGGTAGCAGTTCTTTCTTCTATAACCGCAGGGTTTATGTATCTTACGGTAGCCCTAATCCCACTGCTTTTGGCTATATTTGCAAGGGTTAAATATCCAAACCTGCTTGACATAGACCCCCAGCTTATGTTGCCCACCATGATCATGGAGCACACTTCTCAGATAACAAAGGTTTTATTCTTTGGAGCTTTACTTTCTGCTATTATGAGCACCGCAAGCAGTGCTATTTTGGCACCGTCTGCGGTGTTAAGCGAAAACATACTAAGACCAATCTTTAAAAACCTTTCGGACAGAGGTTTTTTAAGACTAACCAGGGTTAGCGTAATTATAGTGACGCTTTTGTCCTTAGCCTTTGCCTTTGGTGGCGAATCTATATTCAGCCTTGTGGAAAGTTCTTCTGCGCTTAGCTTGGTATCCCTTTTCGTTCCTATGGTTGGAGCGCTTTACTTTAAGACTTCGGACCAAACCTCCGCAGTGGCAAGTATGATATGCGGATTTTTTGTGTGGGTTGTGTTGGAATACGTATTCCATCATCAATTTGCACTGCTTGCTGGACTTGGTGCCAGCCTTCTTAGTTTCCTTTTGTTCTCCTTACGCTCCAAACTTAGAAAGTCTTAGGGAATGGGCAAGCATTAAGTTTATCAACTTTTTTGCAGGAAAGATGCCAAGTTCTCCCTTTAAGCACTCTCTTTCGGTAAATCTGTTGGATGTCATACCAAGCACATACGGAGATTTTAAAAGCACGGGCACAGGATGCCAAGAGTGTCCCTTCAAAAGGGAAGGCGTGGAATGATCCCCCGTTATGACCAGCACCTCTGGGTTCAAAGCTAAGATCTGCGGTAATTTACTATCAAATTCCTCTATAACCTTAACCTTACCCTCCCAGTTTCCATCCTCTCCGTAAGAGTCAGTTTTTTTGATATGTAAGAAGAAAAAGTCATAATTATTCCAGTTATCCTTTAGCACTTTTATTTGATCCTCCAGACTTTGTCCTTGAACATCCAAAACATCCATACCAACCAGGCTTGCAAGGCCCCTATACATCGGATAAACCGCTATGGCACAGGCTTTAAGTCCAAACCTTTCTTCAAAACTTTTCATCTTTGGCTTTTGGGAAAAGCCTCTCAAAAGTATATAGTTTGCCTTTGGTTCGTCCTTTAAGACTTCGGAAGCCCTTTCTAAAAACTTTTTTACCACATCTGCTACCTTCTGAGAATGCTCGTTTTTTCCCTTAGGTTCAAGGGGAGGCTTGCCTTCCTTTTGAGGGTCCGTATCGTTTATGAGAGCGCTGTCTTCTGGAAGTGGTTCAGGAAACCTCAAAACTACCGCTAACCTATGTTCCATACCCGCTTCCAAAAGCACCTCTACTCCGTCTATAACTTTTATAGACTCCTTTAGTTTTTGAGTTATCCTTCTGTTTTCCTCCGTAGGGATCCTTCCAGCCCTTCTGTCCTTGACTATTACACTTCCGTTTTGGTATTCCACAGTGGCGTAGTTGCCCCTTATAGCTATGTCTGTTTCCCTTACAGTCAATCCAAGTCCCAAGGCTTCCAATATTCCCCTTCCTATTTGATACTCCACCGGATCGTATCCAAATATACCCAAATGCCCTGGACCGCTACCCGGAGTTATTCCGTAATCCACAGGCAGGTGCAAACCCAAGGCAGACTCCTTAGCTAAGGCGTCCAAGTTTGGAGTGTTTGCAATCTCCAATTCAGTTTTTCCACCCTTTACCGGAAGCCCACCTATTCCATCAAGAACGATCAGCAGGATCTTACTGTTGTTCTTTTGTATTAGACCTTCCAGCATCACTCTAACATTTTAAACTAGAAAACCAACAAGAAAACTTGGTCCTTAACTATCAATAACGATCTCGCTCCAAAGCTTTGTGTAGTCTTCTAAGTCTAAGATCTTAAAAATTTCCTTGTATGGATGTAAAGAATTCTCCAATTCCTCTTCTAACTTCTCTTTGCCTAAAATCTTATAACCCACATCCAAAAGAAAAGACAGAAAGCCCAAGATTTCTTCTTTCCTACCCTTAGGATCCGTTCTAAAGTACACACTCCCTTCCACTACTTTGAACAGGTCAGAGGATGCCAAATAATAGAGTATGCTTTGGATCGCTTGACTGCTATGCCTTAAAATTATGCTATAAACCGTATTGATCAAAAGAAGATGAAGCACTTCCCAAAAGTTTTCCATAGGCTCAAAGGGCACAAGCTCCAATAAAAAGCTCTCCTTATAGGGTTCCATTTTGGATATTTCTATCCCATCCCTATCCAGTAGGGAAGCCAACAAAACACCGTTTTTGCACACAAAGTGCATTCTTTCGTTTCCTCTTTGTAGCGTTAGCAAGCCACTAAATCCTTTCCTTATAATCCCTAAGAAAATTTTTCCCAGTTCCACAAAGTCATCAGAAAGATTGTTTATCAATTTTTTCGTTGAATGTCTTAGCATGAAGTTTTCTAAAAGATTTTCAGACATGCTAACTATGCTTATCGTGTAATCTTTTCTGGTGCTAAGAAGGAAGCCAAAGAAATCAGGGCTGTAGGGATAAAGCGCTAAGAACTTGCCTCTTTTGAAATAGGCATTGTAACTGCCGTTAGCTTTGCTTATACTAATCCAACCTGTAAATTTACTCAGCTTAAGGCTTTCAAATATGGAAAACACGTTTATATTCGTCAAACTTACATTTTTGACTATGTAGTTTATCTCAAAGGCTTTTTTATTAACCTCGGGAGTTATAAACTGTCCTATATCCAGAAATCCTGACCGTAAAAGTTCCTCCAGTTTCCTTATTTCAGAAACCAACGTATTCTTGGACGTAAGGATTGCAGAAATAACAGTCTTTCCATCGTAATGGTGCATACCATCAAAGGGTTTCAACACCCTAAGGGTGGCAAAGGGTGTTATGATAAGAGTTAAAAGGGATTTAAACTCTTGGTAAGCAAGCTGAAGCTGAAGGATCAACTCCTCAGCAGATATAGGTTCGTGCAGTTTAAGGAAGTTATCTCTCTCCACGCCTGTTTTGAATGCGAACAAAGCATTTGGATTATCTAGCATGTTAAATAAGCTATAAATTAAAAGGGACAGCGTGTTGGCCTCTGAATCGACAAGGTCTTCCATTTCTACATAAAAACCCTTTATATAGCCTTTCTCAATGTATAACTCTATGGATTTACCTTCCAAGTAAATCCCAAGTATGCCCTCTTTGTTAGAAAGATATCCATTAACCAGATCAACAAAGTCCTGTTGGGAAACAAAATAACCCGAGATCATCCTAACATTCTCTCCAAACGTGATAGCAACAATGCTTCTATCATACTAAACGCCTCTTTTACCCCTTTACCTCTAATAGCGCTGGCACATACCGAGGATAATCCATCTTTGTTTATTTTCTCCTCTAAGACTTCTAAAGGAAGCACATTGTCCAAATCCATTTTGTTGTATTGTATGACCTTAGGAACCTCTTCGTACCTTTTGCCTACCTTAGATAAATCTTCTTTGAGAAGTTCAAAAAACCTTATGTTTTCCTCAAGCCTGTGGGCTTGAGCATCTGCAACAAAAACTATACCATCCACACCTTTCAAGACAGTTAGCCTCATGTCTTTGTATATTTCTTGACCGGGCACCGTATAGAGTGCAAAATAAGCAGTCATGTTGCTAACAGGCACTTTTTTAGTTGAAAAGTCAAAGACTAGGGTTCTTTCACCTTTTGTATCTATTTTTGCAAGCTTTAAACCTTCCAATTTGGAAAGACTTTCTAAGTTAGTAGTTTTACCAGACATTGCAGGACCATAATAAACAACCTTTAGTCTTATGAGCTTTTTGTCCAAATCTACGATCATAGGCTCCCTCCTTTGAAATTTAATTTACCCTAAAATTAGTATATAATAAATTTTGTAGAGCCGGTAGCTCAGCCTGGTAGAGCAACGGACTTTTAATCCGTGGGTCGAGGGTTCAAATCCCTCCCGGCTCACTTTGAGTAAGCTTTTCTTTGCCTTTGTCCTTTAGCACTTTTAACTTAGCCCTTGCTATAGCCAAAGCACCCCCTTCTATGTTTTTGTTTATTACTGAGCCACCTGCTATGTAAGAATAACTGCCAATCTGTATGGGAGCTATTATCAGAGAATTACTGCCTATGAAGACATTTTCCCCTACGTAACTTTGGTATTTCTTTTTACCGTCGTAATTGGCAAAGACTACACCTGCGCCTACGTTAGTGCGATCGCCAATGGTCGCATCGCCTATGTAAGCAAGATGCTTGGCATTGACTTGGTTTCCTATGTTTGATGCTTTAACTTCTACAAAGTTCCCCACGTGAGATCTTTCACCTACAACTGACTGGTTCCTCACGTGTGCAAAGGGACCCACCACTGCCCCACTTTTTATGTAGGAATCTTTCACCACACTGTATGGTTCCACTATTACGCCTTCTTCAAGAATGGAGTTCTGTATAATGCTTCCCCTTCCTACCCGCACACCTTTACCCAATCTACTGTTTCCCATTATGGCAACCCCTGGTTCTATTTCCACATCACCCTCCAAAACTACGCTTGGCTCTATCCAAACAGTTTCTGGTTGATGGATCGTATTACCCTCCTTAGCTAACTTTTCTATTATCCTTAGCCTTATCACGTTTTCCGCTATAGCAAGCTCCCAACGATTATTAACTCCCATAACCTCCGCCTGCTCCTCCGCCATAAAGCTTCTGACTACAAACCCCCTTTGACTCATTAAATTGATGACTTCAGTAAGATAAAGCTCTCCGCTTACTGGACTTGGCTTTACTGAAAAAATAACGTTCAGCAAATGTGGGCTGTAAAAAAGATAAACTCCACCGTTTATTTCTTTTATCTGTTTTTCTTCAAAAGACGCGTCCTTTTCTTCCACGATTTTTATTACATTGCCCTGACTGTCCTTTACTACCCTTCCGTATCCTGTTGGATCGGGAAAGAAGCTGGAAAGTATAAGGGCGCTTAGCTTTATGTTTTCATACTCTTCAACTAAGTGTATATATCTTTGCATGTTTTTTATGGTTTGGCTTTTTACCAAAGGATTATCCCCGTTGATTACAAGAAGGTAGCCTTGATAATCTCTCCAAAAGTCTATGGCTGAAATGACCGCATCGGCAGTCCCTCCCTTCGGATTTTTTTGAGTAAAAAACAACAGGTTATCTTCCCCCTCAAATATTTTCTTAACCTCTTCAGCCTGATGTCCAACCACGACCCCTATATCTTTTACGTTGAGTTCCTTAATTGTTTGATACACATACCAAACCATGGGCTTGTTCATTATGGTGTGCAACACTTTTGCCTTTTTACTCCTAAACCGACTACCCAATCCTGCCGCAAGTATTAAAGCTCTCATAGTTACTTTCAACCTAACACGTTTTTTGGGAATATATGATAAAACGATTTAAACAGCCTTTCAACTTCACACAATTTAAAACACACAAGCTCCGTCCTTTGTTCCTAATTGATAAGATCCTCATAGCGCTCAATCATGGACTTTCATCTTTTTATTTCAAAAAACTTTTCAACAAGCAGTTGTGCTTCTTTGAAAGGCCTGTACTCCCATTTTACCCTGTGATTAAAACGAAGGTCATCCAACAGATTATAAAGACTCATAACCGCTCCAGTTTTTTCACTTTTTGCCAAGAAAACTACTTTTTCTATGCGAGCTAAAATTAGTGCATAAGCACACATAGGACAGGGCTCCAAAGAAACATACATAGTGCAACCATAAAGGTATTTTGTCTTAAGTTTTTTTAAGGCCCTTTTTATAGCCAACATTTCCGCATGGGCTGTGGCATCTTTTAACCTTTCAACCTTGTTGTGCGCTCTGGATACTATTTTGCGGTCCTTTACGATTATGGCACCTACGGGTACCTCTCCAATCTTATAGGCTTTTTTTGCTTCTTCCAAGCAGGCTTTTATCCACCTTTTTTCCATAGGGGTTTATATTATTAAATATGAAGTTTTTCATAAAAACCTTCGGTTGTCAGATGAACTTTAACGACTCGGAGAGAATAAAGGGGATTTTACATAGCTTGGGATACGAGCAAACAAATAACTACGAAGAGGCGGATCTAATACTTATAAACACTTGTACCATAAGAGAAAAACCAGACCAAAAGGTATACTCCTATCTTGGTGAGTACAAAAAGATAAAGGAAAAGAACCCAAAGGCACTGATAGGAGTGTGTGGTTGTTTGGCTCAAAGAATGGGTTGGGAGCTTGTTAAAAAAGCTCCAGTAGTGGATATTATGTTTTCCTCCTACAACATACACCAGCTTCCAGAGCTTATCCAGCAAGCGCAGGCAGGTTACAAGGCTATAGCCATATTGGAAAATCCACCCGAGGACGAAGATAAGCTTTGGGAGTATCCAACCGTTAGGGACAATCAATACTGTGCATACGTTACAGTTATGAAAGGATGTGACAAAAACTGCACTTACTGTGTAGTGCCAAAGACAAGAGGAAGGCAAAGGTCAAGAAGCTTGGAAAGCATTCTATCGGAGGTAAAGTATCTAATAGATGATGGTGTTAAAGAAATACACCTTCTTGGACAGAACGTAACCGCTTGGGGTCAAGACATAGGCATGCACTTTTCTGAACTGCTTTACAGAGTTGCGGAGGTGGATGGAGTAGAAAGGATAAGATTCACCACAGGACATCCAAAAGATATGGACGAAAAAATAGCAAAGGCAATAGGAGAGATACCTCAGGTTTGCGAACATATACACATGCCTGTGCAAGCAGGTTCTAACCGTATCCTAAAACTCATGGACAGAGGGTACACAAAGGAAGAATACTTGGAAAAAATCCAAATGCTAAGAGAATACAAAAAGGGCATAACTTTTTCTACAGACGTTATTGTAGGCTTTCCTACGGAAACCGAAGAAGACTTTGAGGAAACCATTGATTTGATAAAAACTGTAAAGTTTGAACAGCTCTTTTCCTTTAAGTTTTCTCCAAGGCCCCAAACTCCCGCTTACTCTATGGAAGGTCAGGTAGAAGACGAAATAAAGACCGCAAGGATGGAAAGGCTTTTGAATGTTCAAAAGGCTATTCTTTCTGAAATAGCCAAAGGATACGAGGGCACCTATCAGGAAGTTTTAATTGAAGGTTGGGAAAATGGCAAACTGATAGGAAGGACGCGCACCAACAGATGGGCCAATGTGGAAGGACCAAAAGAGCTCTTAGGTAAAACTGTGTTGGTGCAGGTGGTAAAAGCACATCCGTATAGCTTGGATTGCAAACTTGTTTCAGTCCTTTCTTAGAATTTCTACCACGCTCAATTTCCCTGCCCTGTAGGCAGGTATAAGGCTTGCCAAAAGTGAAATCAGCAATGCCAAAACAAAAGTAATAATTCCATCCACCAGTTCTATGTTGGAAGGAATGTGATCCATCAGATAAACTTCTGAAGGCACCCTTATAAGCCTGTAGTGGTTTATCAAGAACTGCCCAACAAAAGCCAAGAATGTTCCAAAAACGGCACCGCTGAAACCTAAAATAAGACCCTGCATTAAAAAGGTAAGCATTATGTCTTTCCTCTTAAATCCGTAAGTTCTAAGCACCGCTATATCCCTTACCTTGTCCCTTACTTTCATAAAAAGCAGGCTTGTTATGTTAAAGGAGGATAGGGTTGCCATGAGCAGTAAGACAAAGAAAATAGCCATCTTTTCAAGCTGTAAAGCGTTAAAGAGCTGACGATTTAGGTCTATCCACGAACTAACAAAAGCCTTTGAACCGAATATTCTCCCTATCTTTTCCTTTACCTCTTGGGCTAAGTAAGGATCCTTTATATACACCTCGTAACCCTTCAGTTGCCATTGCTGTCCAAAGAATTTTTGAGCATCCTCTATGGGCATTATTACTGTTAGATAATCCTGCTCAAAAGTGCCCGTTTTTATAAAACCTACCACCTTGTAGTATCCCACCTTTGGGACAAAGCCAAGGGGTGTTCTCACACTGAACGGAGAAATTAACACTATCTCATCCCACAATCCTATACCCAATAAACTGGCTAAACCTTCCCCTACCAAAACACCACCTTCTGCGTTTAAACCTACCTCTTCCTTCTTCATTCCCTTCACACTCACCGCTTGCACTCTTCCTTCTTTGGAAATCATACCCTGATATATTGTTACATAAATCACATTCTTTACTTCAGGAAGGTTTTTTAATTTCCTTTCTTCTACCTCGTAGTTACCCTCTTCAATTACGCTGATTATTACATGAGGTGTGGTGGATAAAATTTTTTCTTTGAGCGCCTTTTGAAACCCAGAAAAAGTGCCCATCGTAAGCAATATGGCACTTACGCTGAGAGATATTCCCAAAAAAGCAATTAGAGATACTAACAGAGCAGAACCTTTAACGCTCGTAAGATATCTGATAGCTAATCTAAGAATCAAACTCATAAAGTCCTAAGTTTATCCAGTATTTCTCTTTGGCGATTAATTATGTAGTTCCTTAATTTTTTTAGATCTGAAGGCTTTAAATCTAATTTAAAACCTAATCTAAAATAAACTTCATCTTGCTTACCTATGATATTTTTTAACTCTCCAACTGCATTTATCGGGCTTTCTCCAGGAATCTCTATAATTAAAGGGATGTTATTATGATAAACTTCCTTACTGTCTGTGCCTAAAGCTGAAAACAGCTTTTCTACCTCTTGTTTTGAAAGCACAATACCCACACCTTTTTCGCTAATATCTACTGCCTTTGCAGGACCTATGCATTCGTCGCCTATGCAAAAAGACACAAAAACTGGCTTGTTTTCATCTGGTTCGACCCTTACAAACTCCCTCATTATAACTGGGGGTGGAGGGCTTATACTGTTAGCCGAAAGAACCAGCTCATCTCTTATATTGCTAAAGATGTCACATTCAATGTAAATTTCACCTAACTTTATATACACTTTCTCTTCAGCAAAAGCGCGCCTAAATTTACACTCAGAAAAATCAAAACTTATGAACCTGTCCTGCAAAGAAACCCACTTAACCTTTAACCTAATTTTGACCGGAATACCGTGCCAAGTGGTTATTATTTCATAGCTATGTCCCTCTTTTATGTCTTTTAGTATGTCATAAACATTCATAAAGAGTATTATACGCTGGGTAAGAAATTACCTAAGCACAGTTAAGGCAAAGAATTAATATAATACGGTTCCAACTTAAAAACATCCTCTCCCTTGTCACCGGACAGGAACCTTTCGTATGCCAGAAGGGCTCCGTAGGCTGAAAAAGGGAAAAAATCAAGCTGGTAGTTGGCAAAATCCACAGAATGGGACCTTAGGGCTATTACGTTACCTTCCAAAGGTTCTCCCTTCCAAACTTTTACTGGGCTTAAAGAGCTTCCATCACTCACCCTGTAAAATAGGTTTCTGCTTACCTTCAGGAAAGCAGACTTTGGTGGGGGAGTTAAAGTGTATTTAAGCATAAGTTCTAAGTTTTCGTATGTGTATATAGGTTTTTGGTTTATGTATGCTAAGGTTTTCATAAAGGTTATTCCCACTCTAAGGGAGGTTAGATAACCTACTCCGATGGATACACAAAAGGCATCAAAGTCTTTTGGTTCCAAGCCCAGTTTTCTAAGCACAGTGGGCAAAAGTTCCAAAGACTTTTTGTTGCTATCCTCATAGTAAATTAAGGTTAGCTTTCCATTTTCTAACACCGAAAGGTTTAGGAAAGAAAAGGAAGTGTCTAAGGAAAGTATTTTCATAAAGGTGTTTCTTCGTAGTGTTTGTAATTTTGTTCCCAAAGATAGGCAAGTTTCAAAAGTGTGGTTTCATCAAAGGCTTTTCCTATGAGCTGTCCCCCTACGGGCAGTCCATTGGTCTTTCCTATGGGAACAGATATGGCCGGAAGTCCCGCTAAATTTACGCTAACGGTAAATATATCCGCCAAATACATCTTTATTGGGTCGGAAGTTCTTTCTCCAAACTTAAAGGCAGTGGTAGGTGAGGTGGGACAAGCTATAACATCAACCTTTTTGAAAGCTTCTTCAAAGTCCCTTTTTATGAGAGCTTTTACTTTCATTGCTTTTAGGTAATAGGCTTCGTAGTATCCGGTAGATAGTGCAAAGGTACCCAAAAGTATTCTCCTTTTTACCTCTGGACCAAAACCGTAATCTCTGGTTTCTGCATACATCTGGTTTATGTCTTTGGCTTTTGCCCTGTATCCAAATCGCACGCCGTCATACCTTGCCAAATTGGAGCTTGCCTCCGAAGGTGCGATTATGTAGTATGTGGGTATGGCATACTTGCTGTGGGGAAGGGATACTTCCTCCAATTCAAACCCTTGAGATTCTAAAAACTTTAAAAACCCATCGAAGCACTCTTTTACTCCTTCTTCTATCTCAAATTCAAAAAACTCTTTTGGAATGCCTACCCTTAGCTTTTCTGGGACATTTTCTATCTCCTGGCTGAACTTTGGCACCTCCACCCTTACACTGGTGGAATCTTTTGGGTCAAAACCGCTTATAACCTCCATGATCAGCGCTACATCCTTTGCCCACCTCCCAAAGGGTCCTATCTGATCAAGGGAGGAAGCAAAGGCAACCAGTCCATAACGGGAAACTCTTCCATAAGTTGGCTTTAGCCCAATAACACCACAAAAGCTCGCGGGCTGTCTTATGGAACCTCCCGTGTCTGAGCCGAGGGAAAGTGGTACAGATTGGACCGCAACTGCCACCGCAGAACCACCAGAGGAGCCTCCCGGCACCCTTTCTAAATCCCATGGGTTTTTTGTGGGAAAAAAGGCAGAGTATTCTGTGGATGAGCCCATGGCAAACTCGTCCATGTTGGTCTTCCCAACTATCAAAGCACCCGCAAGCTTAAGTTTTTCTACAACAGTCGCATCGTAAGGGGATATGTAGTTTTCAAGGATCCTTGACGCACATGTGGTGGGGTATCCTTCTACGTTTATGTTGTCCTTTATGGCGATTGGTATGCCATAAAGGGGATAGTCTTCTGGATTTTTGTTTTCCAAAGCCTTTGCCTGTTCCCTTGCATCTTCGTAAAAAGCGGTTATGTATGCTTTAACTTTATCCTCTGTTTCTAAATATCTGCTATAAAAAGCGTCCAGCACTTCCACAGGTTTTACTTCTTTTCTTTTCATCAAAGACAAAAGCTCATAAGCAGATCTCTTCCAAAGCATGATGCCTATTTTATCACAGCGCTTTTTTGAGCTTTTCTAAGTCTTCCAACTTCTCTACGTTAAAAACTGAAACACCACTAACTGTTTGTTGTATCAGTTTAGAAAGTACGTTCTTTGGCCCTATTTCTACAAACACACCCACTCCAAGTTTATCTACCATATACTGCACGCTCTGATACCACCTTACGGGTGAAAACAGCTGACGGTATAGATTTTCTCTAACCTCGTGGGCCATAGTGTGTTCTCTTGCGGTGTAGTTCTGCACTAAGGGAATTGAAAGGTTCTTTATTGGGGTTTGGGCAAGCTTTAGTCTGAAGGCATCTGCCGGTCCTTTCATCAAAGAACAGTGAGAAGGGACAGAAACTTTTAAAGGAATGGCTTTACCTCCCATTTGCTTTGCGATCTCCATAGCCCTTTCCACCGCTTGTTTTTCTCCTGAGATTACAGTTTGCTCCGGTGAGTTGTAATTTGCAGGTTCCACAACTCCCACGTCGCTTGCTTGCCTACATATCTCTTCCACCTTTTCTGGGGAGAGTTTGAGTATTGCAGCCATAGCGCCTTTTCCTTCTGGAACGCCTTCCTGCATGAGCTTTCCTCTTAGGTGAGCTAACCTTACCGCCTCAAAAATTTCCACACCACCTGCTACCACCAAAGCGGAGTATTCCCCCAAAGAGTGTCCAGCTACCACATCTGGTTTTGGAAAGCCAAGCTCTACCATTACCTTATAAATAGCTACAGAAGTTGTCAGTATGGCTGGCTGAGTGTTTATCGTTTTGTTCAATTCCTCTTCTGGACCTTTGAATACTATACTGGGAAGGTCATACCTAAGTGCTTTTTCTGCGGAGTGAAAAACGTCCCTTGCAGTTGGAAACTCTCTGTAAAAATCATAGCCCATCCCAACATACTGAGAACCTTGTCCGGGAAACACATAAGCTATCTTTCTCATAGCCTTGAATGAGTAAAGTATAACACAAAGCAAACCCTATGCTCTAAACTTTGTCCCTCCTCATGGTTATCTTTTTGTAAAATTCCATAAGCCTTTTCTTAACAAGCTTGTGGAATTTTTCAGCGTTCATCTCTGTCATCAGTTCAATAGCATCGTCTACGGTATCTATTAGATATATGTGAAACTCGCCTTTTTCTACACTTTCCAAAACATCATCAGACAAAACTAAGTTATCCCAGTTTTTTGACGGCACTATAACTCCCTGCGTTCCTGTAAAGCCCAATGCCTTACAAACTTTATAAAATCCTTCCACCTTTTCCTTGATTCCACCTACAGGTTGAACATTTCCAAACTGATCTATTGAACCTGTAACTGCTATATCTTGTCTTACTGGAACTTCTGCAATAGCAGAAAGTATGGCTAAAAGTTCAGCCACAGAAGCACTGTCTCCTTCCACTTCTTCATAAGATTGCTCAAAAGTTAGGGTGCAGGAAAGATAAAGGGGAACCTCTTTACCATATTTTCCGTTTAAGTATCCACTAAGTGTTAGAACAGCCTTTGAGTGGATTGGACCACTTAGTGCTACTTCTTTTTCAATACTTACCACACCCTTTTCACCAGGATAAACAGATGCGGTAATTCTTGTTGGTTTTCCAAAGCTAATGTCTCCAAGCTCATAAACGCTAAGCCCATTCACTTGTCCCAAACTTTTGCCTTTTACTGAGCATATTATTTTTCCTTCCAATATAGCCTTTCTTATTTTCTCCTCTATTAGGTTTGATCTGTAGAACTTTTCCTCTATTGCCCTCTTTATATGTTCTCTCCTTATCAGTTTGTCTTCTCCTGCAAAAGTATTAGCCTCTCTCATAATATCCACCATATCTCCCATAACTATGCTGATCTTTTTGGTGCTTCCTGAGAGTGTTACTGCGTGTTTGAACAACTCAGATAGGGCCTCAGGTTCTAAATCTTTTATACCTTCATCTTGTATTATCTTTTTTACCAAGCGTGGGAATTTATCATAAACCTCTTGGTCTAAATCTACCACCGGATCAAATTCTGCCTTGATCTTAAAAAGTCTTCTAAACTCAGGATCATAAAGGGAAAGTAACTGGTAGGTTAGATAATCTCCTATAAGAACTACCTTTAAACGAATAGGTATAGGTTCAGGAGAAATGCCAATATAAGATAAAAATAAGTCTTCTAAGGCGTAACCTGGAATGTGCACCTTTGAGTGCATGATAGCTTTTTTGAATGCATCCCAAAGGAAATAGTTTTTTAGAAGGTCAGACACTCTGAGCAAAAGATATCCACCTCTGGCTTTGTGTAAGCTACCCGCCTTTATGCTCGTGTGATCCGCATAAAGCACGCCCATCTCCATGCTATAGGAAATACTGCCAAAGAGACTCTGAAAAGAAGGCACCTCTTCGTAAATTACAGGGGCACCCTTTAGTTCCGAGTTATCCACAATCAGGTTTATCTTAAATTTTCTAAAGGCCTTTTCCAGGTAAGTTAGCATAAAAGTATTTCCCATAGCACTTTTCCACATAAGAAAAAGGTCCACGCTCTTTACGATCTCTCTCTTTAGCCTTTCCAAAAATTCAGCTATAGTAGGGTATTTACAGTACTTTTCATCACATTTTGAAAATAACTTTTCAACTACAAAAGTTGCTACCTTTTCTTTAAGCTTTCTCAGTTTTTCAATAAGTTCATGGTCCGCCTCTCTGAGTTCTCTGATGTAATCCCTAAATTGTTCTTCAAATTCTGACAGATTCTTTTGAAAGCTTTCTTGAATTTTTGGGTTGGCAAATAGCTCTGGCTCCTCCACTATACGCCTGCCGACTATAGGTAATAGCTTTATTCCCATTGAAGTGACTACAACTCCCAGGTTCTTAGCCTCTGCCTCCTTTGCCAAGTTTGTTAGTATTTCTTCTTTTTTCTTTTCTATTTCCTTCGTTATTCTGGCAACTTCTTCTTCATATTCCTTGCTTTCAAAAGCTTTGGGTATTTCTGTTTTGAGCAGCTCTACTATTCTCTCTATTTCTTCTACAAAACCTCTTCCAACTCCCGCTGGTAAGAGTAGATACTTTGGACGCAGGGGATCGTCAAAGTTATACACATAACACAAGTCTTCGGGAACGGGTTCCGTTTGTGCCTTTTCCTTCAGTCTCCGCAATGCATAGGTGGTTCTTCCTACGCTTTCTGGACCAGAGATAAACAGATTGTATCCTTCACTGGTTGTGCTAAGAGCTAAATCAAAAGCTTTTTCTACTCTATATTGCTTTAGGAAGAGCTCTTCCGGTTCTACTTCGCTTGTTGAAACTTTAAATGCATAACCATACTCTAAGTCTTTTCTGCTTAGCTTTTTTACACTCACAACTTTTTAATCTCTCTACCCAGTTTTTCCTCCACAGATTTTACCTTGGAAACCAATCTACCTGATTTGCCCTCTCTGTAGTCTATTTTCATAGTTATGGAGATTCTGGAACAGTCTTTCTTTAGCTCCTCAAAGCCCCTCTTTAGGACTTCCATCACCTCCTCCCAGCTTTCCCCTTCCACAATGGTTCCCATAGGTGTAAGCACGTAAGGCAATCCTGATTTGTCTATAACATCCACAACCCTTGAGACATAATGGCTCACACTTTCCCCTTTGCCCAAGGGGGTCATACTAACAAATACAAGTATGCTCATGGCTTTTCTTCAATTATAACAGAGTTTGAGGAAGATAGGTTCCTTACAAAGAACTTTCCCTTTAAAATTTCAAGTTATAATAAAAGAGTAGCGCATTTTTTGAGAAATTACATGTGGAGGAGCTATAGTAATGACAAGGGAATATGAATTTGGTTTAAATCTGTTGAATAAAATACACGAAGAATTGGAAGCCCTAAGCAAAGTAGAAGATAGAAAGCTTGCAAAAGAATTAACTCAGGCAGTTATTAACCCTATAATTGCAAGCGCTTATCAGATTAAGGTTGGGGAAGGACCTCACAAGGATAAACTGTTAGGCATACTTTTTCCGTTAATAAGGGAGTTAAGGGAACTTCAGGATCTGGAAAAAGTCAGAGCGTTAGCTTTTGAACTTCTCCAAACGTTGGATGGAGCAAAGGAAGAAGTTTCTTTAAAAGAAGAAGAAAAAAGCTGAGTAATGATTACCATTCGGTCCCTCTTTAAGAAGAAGGAAAATAAGGAAAAGATCACGATGATATCAACTTACGACTATATTTCTGCCAAGCTTTGCGATCAGGTTGGTATTGATTGTATTTTGGTGGGTGATTCGTTGGGAATGGTTTTCCAAGGAAAAAGTTCTACCTTAGAAGTAACCTTAGAGGAGATGATCTATCATACAAAAGCAGTCAGAAGGGGAGCTAAAGAGGCTTTTGTTATAACCGATATGCCCTTTATGAGTTATCACACAAGCTTAGAAAAGGCACTGGAAAACTGTGGCAAGGTGATTAAAGAATCAGGAGCGAATGCAGTAAAGCTGGAAGGTGGAGAAGAGATTGCGGAGTTAGTTTACAAACTGGTAAGCATAGGTATTCCCGTAGTGGGACATGTTGGATTTACTCCTCAAAAGATAAACACCATAGGTGGTTACAGGGTGGTGGGCAAAGAGGAGGAAGCAGAAAGGGTTAAGAGGGATTTTAAGATCTTGCAAGAAGCTGGAGCGTTTATGATAGTTTTAGAGGCGGTTCCCCTAACTCTTGCAAAAGAAATAACAGAGTCTGCTAAGTCTATAACCATAGGAATAGGCGCAGGGCCTTACTGCGACGGACAGGTGCTTGTTTTTCACGACCTGGTAGGTTTGGTGGAGGATATAAAGCCAAAGTTCGTTAGAAGGTACTTAAACGGAATAGAGTTGTTTAGGAAAGCTCTAAGCGAGTTTAAGGAGGATGTAGAAAAGGGACGCTTCCCCACAGAAGCAGAAAGCTATGGATGATGTTAAGCTTTTAGAGTTTTTTAACAGAACAGGATACATAACTAAGGAACAGGTTGCAAAAGCACTATCTTCTAAGGAAAAGGACGAGGATATTATAAGCACGCTATTAAGGCTTGGTTTTTTAGATGATAATAAACTTTTGGATTTTTACGCAAAGTACGCCTCTAACAAACTGTGGAAAGGCAATCCACAGGATATAAATATACCTGCTGAAATACTGAACAAACTGCCTCAGCATATACTAAGAAAACACTTGATAGCTCCTGTTAGCTACAAAGATAACAAGCTTATCGTAGTTATGACAAATCCGTTCAATCAGTCTGCAATAAACGAATTGAGGTTTGCCAGCAGAATTGACAACATAATACCTTATGCAAGCTCAAAGAAGGTTATAGAGGACATTCTAAATAAACTATATCCACCGGAGGGGAAGATTTTAGAAGAAATAGGTGAAGTAGGTGATATTGAAATAGAAGCAGGGGAAACCGAATTATCCCCCGACATTTTGGGACGGGAAGCTTCTGAAGCACCCATAGTAAGACTGGCTAATTTTATTATAATGGAAGCGGTAAATGTGGGAGCGTCGGATATACACATAGAGCCCCAAGAAAAAAAGTTGATAGTTAGATACAGAGTAGATGGAGTATTAAGAATATTTCACGAATTGCCGGTGCATATAAAGGATGCGGTAGCTGCAAGATTTAAGATAATGTCAAACTTGGATATATCAGAAAAGCGCAGGCCTCAGGATGGTAGGATAAGGGTAAAGATCGGTGGTAAAAAGGTAGACCTTAGGGTTTCCACTGTTCCCACTGTTTATGGGGAAAAAATAGTTATGAGAATTCAAGAGGCAGAAAAGTATCTTAATGTAAGGCTGGAAGACCTTGGCTTTGAACCTGACGACTTAGAAAAGTTTAGGAAGGCTATATGGACACCGTGGGGTATGGTGCTGGTTACTGGTCCTACGGGATCTGGGAAAACCACTACTTTGTATGCTGCATTGATGGAGAGAAATAGTCCAGATGTCAACATAATGACAGCAGAGGACCCAGTGGAGGTTTCCATCCCAGGACTAAACCAAGTGCAGATAAACGAAAGAATAGGACTCACCTTTGCGTCAGCCTTAAGAGCCTTTCTAAGGCAAGACCCAGACATAATCCTAATAGGAGAGATAAGAGATACAGAGACCGCAGAAATAGGTATAAGGGCAGCTCTTACTGGACACTTAGTATTTTCTACTTTGCATACCAACGACGCACCTTCTTCTATAACCAGACTTGTTGACATGGGTATAGAACCATTCTTGGTTGGTTCTTCTGTCATACTTGTGGTTGCCCAAAGATTGCTAAGAAAACTGTGTCCTAAGTGTAAAATCGTAGACGATACACCAAGGGAAGCACTGCTGAGATTGGGCGTATTAAAAAGCATAGACGAAGATATAACAATCTATAAGGCAAAGCCCGGTGGGTGCGAGCAATGTAATGGTACGGGCTATAAAGGGAGGATTGCGGTTCATGAAATTTTGGAAGTGGACGAAGAAATGAGAAAACTTATTGTCAAAGGTGCTACCGCTAAGGTCCGCAAAGGTATAACGGATATAGCAGAGGTAGAAAGGGTTTTAGCAAAGTGATATACAAAAGGCGCATTCACTTTTACGAAACAGATGCTCAAGGAATAGTCCATCATTCAAACTACTTTAGGCTCTTCGAGGAAGCAAGGGGTGAGTTTTTGAGAAGCATAGGCGTGCCTTACTCTAAGCTCAGAGAGGAAGGTTATGAAGTTGTCTTGCTTGAAGCCTATTGTCAATTTAGGGAACCCATACTCTACGATCAGGAAGTAAATGTGGAAGTTAATCTAACGGAGATGGATAGGTATTTTTTCCATTTCAGCTATCAGGTGTGGGTTGAAGAGAGACTAAAGGCAGTGGGAAAAACCAAACATTGCTTTACCAAAGGGGCAAAAATAGTTTCTATACCGCAAAAACTTAAAGATCTGTTGGGTTGCAAAATCAACGAAAAAAATTAAAATCATTATCTTGTGATAGCTGTTCTTATTTTACTTTTGGAGGTTGTTTTTATGGCTCAGGCTTTGGCTTTGCAAGAAATAGCAAAGTATAGATTAAACAACGGAGCGGTTTTGGTTGTAAAGAAAAGGGAGGATACAGAGGCGGTATCCTTGCAAGTGTGGTTTAGGGTTGGTTCCATAGAAGAAAACTATCAACAAAAGGGTATGGCACACTTTCTTGAGCATATGCTTTTTAATGGTTCTGAAAAATACGCTTACGGTGAGATAGATAGGATCGTGGAAGGTTTTGGCGGTAGGATGAATGCGGGAACTTCTAAGGAATATACCTTTTACTACATAAACATAGCCAAGCCTTATTGGAAGGAAGCCTTAGAGGTTCTCTATCAGCTTACACAAAAACCCAAGCTAGATGAAGATATGATAGAAAAAGAAAAACCTATAGTTATAGAAGAGCTAAGGAGGGGAAAGGACGATCCTACAGACGTGCTTTGGGAGGAGTTTGAAAAGCTTGTTTATAAAGTTTCTCCCTACAGACATCCCATAATAGGCTATGAAGAAACCATAAGCAGATTTACAAGAGAAAGCTTGCTTGAGTTTTTTAGAAATTACTACCAGCCTCAAAATATGGTAATTGTGGTTGTGGGAGATGTGGATCCGTCAGAGGTGAAGGAATACGTAGAACAAACTTTTGGCAAAGAAGCGGGCAAGCCTGTGGTAAGAAGTCAATATGTCCCAGAACCTGAACAGTTGGAACCAAGGTTTAAGAAAATAGAAGATAAAAGACTTGAGAGGGCCTATTGGATAATAGGTTGGAGAGTAATGCCCGTAGGTGTTAAGGAATACTATTCCCTTTTGGTTTTAGACCAAATCTTAGGTGGTGGAAGGACGTCAATTTTGTATAGGGAGCTCGTGGAAAAGGGTATTGCCTACTCTGTTTACTCAGGGGACTTTGCAAGACCAAGGGACAACCTCTTTGTTATCTCTGCGGTTTCTGACCCAGAAAAATACGAAGAGGTGAAAAAGAAAGTTTATGAGATGCTTGAAACTTTGTCCCAGAACCTCACAGATGAGGATGTGCAAAAGGCAAAGCAAAAGATCATAAACTCGGAAGTTTTTTCCTTAGAAAAAGTTCAGAGGGAAGCATACTACATTGGCTATTCTCTGACTGTGGTGGGACTTTTGGACTACTATCTGTATTTTGAAAACAACATAAGGTCTGTGAGAAAGAAGGACGTGTTAGACGTTTTAAGAAAATACATACTCAGCAAACCTTACTCTGAGATACTTATGGTGCCACAAAGATGAAAACAATCCTTATAATTTTTTTGCTTTTGGGCTTAGTCTATGGAGGTCAGAACTTGAAGGAGGTTGTTTTGGAAAACGGTGTTAAGTTGATCCTAAAGGAGACAAAGGGTAGAGGAATTATTGCAGGCTCCATTTTCATAAAAGGGGGCACACACGGAGAAGGAAAGAGAGGAACCACCAACCTAATGGCAGTCCTTTTGACAAAGGGGACAAAAACCTACAGCTCTTATGAAATTGCCAGCGCCTTTGAAGATTGGGGAGGATTCATAAGTTCTTCTGCTGCAGACGATTATGTGGAGATAAGCTTTGCCACAAGGCCCCAAGGGCTTGATCAAGCTCTGAAGGTTATAGAGAGTATTCTCCTTGAACCATCCTTCAAAGAAGAAAACCTTCAGGTGGAAAAAAGGAGAGCCCTGTCCCGCATAAGGTCAAGAAGGGAGGATGGTTTTGAGCTTGCAATGGAAAAGCTAAGACTTATAACTTACAAAGGAACTACCTACGAAGTTTCCCCCTTAGGGACAGAAGAGGATCTGCAAAAGATAGGTAGGGAAGACCTTTTGAAAAGGTGGGAGGAGCTTTTGAAGGGCAAAAACGTTGTAGTAGCGGTTGTGGGAGATGTTGATCTTGTAGAAATGGAAAGAAAATTTTCAGAAGTCTTTTCTCGCCTACCTTCGGGGGAATTTAGCTTTAGCACGCAGGAGCTTTTGGTAGAAGATAGTCTTATACAGAAGGTTCAAAGGGATGGTTCTCAGGCAACTGTCCTTTGTGCCTTTCAGGGGGTGCCCCCAAAGGGTAAAGACTTTTTTGCCTTTAGAGTTCTAAACAGCATTCTTGGAGATGGAATGACCTCCAAGCTCTTTGACGAACTTAGAGAAAAAAGAGGCTATGCCTACGCTACCTATTCTATGTCTCCCATCAGGCTTTACTCTCCAAGGCTATTTGCCTACATAGGCACTTCCCCCGAAAAGAAGGAAAGTGCAATAAAGGACCTAATATGGGTGGTGCAGGACGCAAACATAACTGAAGAAGACATAGCTCTCGCCAAAAGAAAGATCATAGGTGGTTACCTTTTGGATAGACAAACGAGAGGAAGGCAAGCCTTTTACTTAGGCTTTTGGGAAATTGTAGGATTTGGATACAAGATGGAGCAAGATTACGTAAAGCACATAGAGGAGGTTTCTTTACAAGATGTGCTAAAAGTGAGGGACGCTCTAAAAAAAGGCTATCACTGTGTGGTGGTGGAGCCATAATGAGACTAATCACATAAAGATAAGGTTTTTAGCATATCTTTAAGCCCTATGTATAAAAAGCAAGTAGAGATCTCTTTGGACTTAGCTCAAAAGTGCGTAAAGTGCGCTCTGTGTAAATCCGTTTGTCCCACCTATCCATACATAAAGGAGGAGGGTGGGTTTGCAAGGGGTAGGCTTGTGTTGGCTGAGATGTTGCTAAAGGGGGAAATATCGGAAACTAAGGAAGCTTACAAACACTTAGACCAGTGTGCCATGTGTAGAAGGTGCGAGTGGATCTGTCCCAACGGCGTGGAATACAAGGAAATCATCGTCAGTGCCAGAAACAAACAGGATAGATCCCTCATCAAAGAAACTGGACTTAAAGCCTTGGATGTTTTGCAGTCCAATGTGGGGAGGAAAGCGGTTAAGTTTTTGGGGAAAGTAATGGACAAGCTTCCTTACAAAGAGTTTAGAGTGTTCTTTCCCACAGGAGCGGTCAAGTTTATGCCAAAGCCCGATGGAAAGGCTTTTGGTTTAAGGGGTAAAACCTTCAAGGCTGAGCAGGAAAAAGGAAAACTACTGTTTTTTACAGGTTGTATGATAGACGCCTTCTATTCCAAAACGGGGGAAAGCGTGGTCAAGCTTATGAACAAAGCAGGTTGGACCGTGATAGTGCCGGAGGATATAAAGTGCTGTGGAGCGCCTCATTACTACTCTGGCAACATATCTGCTTTTGAAAAGCTTAAAGAACATAACCTAAAAGAGATGGGAAAGTATGAGTTTGATGCCATAGTGGTAGCCTGTCCCACATGCGGAGGAGCCCTACAGGAAGACTATGGCATAGACAAAAAGGTTTATGACTTTTCTGAGATAATCTTTGAAAGTAGGCTAAATTTCAAAGGAAAAGGGGAAAAGGTTACCTTTCACGTGCCCTGCCATTCATACAGTGCGATGAAGGTGAGTGAAAAGGTTTTTTACGGTGTGATCCAAAGGGTAGAATCAGATGAGCTGATAAAAGGGGAAAAGGATAAGTCCTGCTGTGGCTTTGCGGGACTTTTCTCAATAACAAACCCAAAACTCTCTGAAAAAATTCAAAGAGAAAAGATAGAGGATATCAACAAAACCGGCGCAGACGTAGTTTTGACCTCCTGTCCCGGATGTGTTCTTAACTTAACAGATGGTGTAAAGACCTACAAAACGGGGCAAAAGGTTATGCACCTTGCGGATTACTTGGCAGAACACCTTGAGGAGCGATTATAATTTATTGCATGAAACAAGAGGACATCATTGCCAGAAGCAAGGCTATTGAAATTATAGGCGAGATACATAGATGTTCAGAAGGAGAGAACTCAAAGTTTTACTGCTTGCCTGTAAAGATAATCTTTGACAACGGAGAAGAAAAAGAATACTTACTAAAAGCCCACGGAGAGCCAAAGACGCTTTATGACTTTATAGAAAACAAAAAGGGGCTAAAGGATAAGATGGAAAAGTCCTTTGTGCTTCTCAAAAACGGGGAAATACTTTACGGAAGCTATCTTGCACGGTAGCAATGTCCCTTTCTATTTGTTTGATTAACTCTTCTTTTGAGGAAAACTTTCTCTCCTCCCTTATAAAACTCAAAAACTCCACTTTTACTTTTTTGCTCTTTAAGTTGCCCTTGAAGTCTAAAAGATGAACCTCAAGCACCTTTGTCCTTCCATCAAAGGTAGGCCTATAGCCGTAGTTTGCAACGCCTAAATATTTATCATCTACCATAACCGCATACACTCCTTCTTTTAAACACAGGTTTTCTGTTCCTCCAAGGTTTGCGGTGGGATAGCCAAGCAAACTGCCCCTACCTGAACCCTTCACTACTTTTCTTCTTATGTAATACCTTTCTCCTAAGTATTCAAAAGCTTCTTCTAACCTCCCGCTGTGTAGAAGCCTTCTAATATAGGTGCTACTTATTAGGTGCCCGTTCTTATAAAACGGTTCTGCGGTTTCTACCTCAAAACCCAACTTTTGTCCAAATTCCTTTGCTAATTCTATTTCTCCCTCCCTTCTGTAGCCAAACCTCCAGTCATATCCCACCAAAAGATATTTACACTTTAACCTTCTGTAGATAACATCCTTCAGAAAATCCTCTGCCCTTATTTTAGAAAATTCTCTATCAAAGTTTATATAAACCACTTTATCCACACCAAGACTTAGGATCCTCTCTGCCCTCTCCAAAGGATCTGTTAGTTCGCAAGGCTGTTGGCTTGGAGATAGGATCTTTGAGGGATGTGGATAAAAGCTCAGAACACAAGATTTAAGATTTCTCTTTCTTGCATTATCCACAAGCTTTTGTATTAAATATCTATGTCCAAGATGAACGCCGTCAAAAACGCCCACCGTAATTGCCCAATCACCTTCCAACTCATCTACGCAGTCTAATTCCTTTAAACACTTTGAGTTTAGGTTAAGAGAAACTACCTTTTCCATAGTTTGAGCACCTTTTCCCAAAAGCTAACCTCCTGACTTACCTGCAGTTTTTCCTCCACCACAAACCTATCAAGGTAGTCATCCAATAGAATAAATCTATCGCAGACCTTTCTAAGAATATGAGAACTTGTCTTCTTAAAAGATGCGTTTTCTACCCTTTTACCCAAGCTTTGAATTTCTTCCACTGTATAAGAAAAATCGCTGTCTCCACTTACTAAGATGGCAGTGTCATATACATTTTTATACGCAAGGCTTAACATGTCGGTAGCCAACATTATATCCACCTCCTTCTCTATAAACTCTCCACTGGGAAGTCTTCTTAGGTTTGCAGTCTTTACCTTTATGCCTTGCAGTGATAGTTCCTCTAAGAATCTTTTTTGTCTTAGATAGCTTTCCCACTCGGGTGTGTTCTTTTTTAGGTCCTTTTCCTGTGGAACCGCACCATAAAAATATGCCCTTATAAGCCTTCTGTCCTCTTTTAGAAAGTCCACGAGCTTTGTGTAGTCTATCTTTATGTTCAGCTGTCTTATGGCGTGGAAAATATTAGAGCCATCTATGAATACCGCTACCTTTTCCATAAAAAAAGTTTATATCCGCCACCTCAAAAGAGCTCCCACGCCGTCCAACTTCTTCTGAAGGTCTTCTCTGATTATTACTTCTACGCTTGCCCTCTCTTCTAAAGCAAGTTCTATTATCTCATCCACCACATCCTCCACTGGATAGGGCACCTCTCCATCCACTGGGCATTCGGGCTTTAAGGTTGGCAAGTTAGACTGCGGACAGTAAAAACCCGGTTTTTCAAAGCTATCTGCGACAAGAAGGGTCTTTACGTTTCCTACGTACAACTGCTCAAGAGTCTTTGATAGACCGCTGACCGCTAAACCTTCCCCTTCCAAACTCCTAAGCTGATTTATAAGACTCTCCTCTTGCTCTCTGTCTTTCTGCCAAAGCAAGTCCAAGACTTTTTCCCTAATCTCCTGCTCATTTGCCTCCGAAGGATTTAGCCTTACATAGCCCACCAATCTTTCCAAAAGGTAAGTGTGTAGGTGACTTTCTATGTCTTTTATATCTTCCCTTAAGCTTCCTATGACCAACTTGTCAAACTTGCTTTCTTTCCATGCTTCCATAAGGGCGTCGTTGGCTATTTTAAATATCCTGTGCTTTTCTTCCTGAATCCTCATGTGGAACCTGTATTCACCCATAGAGTGCTGGACCATGTTTGGTGATGAAGCCCTCGAGGGTATGGAGTATTTAAAGGTGCCTTGTGCTCCCTTCAACGCAGCACCACCGCTGTGAAACCTATGGGACCTTGTGGCCAACGGTTCCAGAAAATCAGAAACTTCTACAATGCTTTCAAAATCCATCAAAAAGAACCTAATGTGCTTTCTGTCTAAAAGAACAACGCCAATTCTACCTAATTCTTCGTCTATGGCTGCTATTTCCCTGACCAACGGATTTACTGACACCATCAACCTGTCTCTGTATGCGTAAGGAAGCTTTACGGGAACAAATACGTTTTTACTACTGCACGAAAAGATGGCTATTGCTCCACAGGACTTCAAATTTTCCGGATCGCCAACAAAAGCCTCCATTTTTTGAAAGTCTTCTAATACAGAGTCAAAGACTTCTCTGCTGAGGTTTCTCTTTTCCAGGTTCGCTTTTTGAGCCTTTACCATGTTTTTAAAGACCTTTAGATATTTCTGATCCGCTCTGCTTTCTGGTGTAAGTCTCAAATAAAGGCTTGAAACTAAAAAGGGAGCATAGGAAGGTTCCAAAAGTGTTTTAAGGGCGTCCTTTAGACTGTTCATTCTTTTTCCTCCATCGTAAAGGTCCAAGGAAGTTTGTCTAAGCTTTCTATATTATAAACTACCATAAACAATCTTTCTAAGCCTATGGAACATCCTGCAAATTCTGGTAGATTGGCTAACGCATGCAAAAGCTCTTCATCCACCGGAAGTTTTCTATCCTTTACCCACAACTCCATTCTTTTTCTTACTTTTTCCGGGTCCCTTTCCTCCGTCCATCCGTTTGCTATTTCGACACCCTTTATGTATAGCTCAAATCTTTCTGCGTATCTGTCCCTTACCACGCTGTAAATTGCAAGCTGGGAAGGGAAATTTACGAGGAAGGTAGGATTTTCAAAGCCAAGGTGCTTTTCCAAATCTATGTATAGGCGGTAAAATAAGCTCTCCCAATTTTCCTTATCGTCAAACTCATATCCGTAAGATATGAGATTGTTTTTTAGGACCTCTTCATCTTCGGATAGAACCACACCTAAGTATTTTTCAAAGGCACTTTCAAGCTCAAGGACCTCGTAGTTTTCAAACCCAAAGACTTTTAAAAGTTCTCCAATCTCTTCTATAAGGTGCTCGTAGTTTGCCCTTAGCTTATACCACTCCAGCATGGTAAATTCTGGTCTGTGTAGTCTTCCGTATTCTCCATTCCTGAAAACTTTGGTTATCTGGAACATGTTTGTCGGGAACTTTGCAAGCAATTTTTTCATTGCGTGCTCGGGTGAAGTATGAAGCCAAAACTCCCTTTCCTTTCCCTTTAGATTAAGCTTGACCTTGATAGGTTCTAAGTTGGGATCCACGTTTGGGTATTTCTGTAAGGTCGGAGTTGTTACCTCTAAGTAACCTTTTGATTTAAAGAAGTTCCGTATGGTGTCTAAAAAATCTGCCCAGGCGGTAAGCAAGTTTTCTGTCTTTTTAAACATAAGCGTGAAATATTATATTACTTAGAGTGCGGTGAAGGTGTTGGAAGTTATAGACGGCTTAGGATGGTGCGGAACTAAGGAACAGACCTACCTAAACGCTTTACACCTTAGCAAACACTTTGAAGTGCATCTTGCCTTAGCCTTTGGGCACAGAGAGATGATAGAAAGGCTAAAAGGAAAGGTGGAACTAAAGTTCTACGAGGTGGATAACGGCAGTAAAAGAAGGTTTAACATAAAAAATTACTTAAGACTATACCAAATTGTCAAAGAGGGAAACTACGATGTTTTGATAGCCAACTCCTCTTGGTCTTTAAATTACGTGATTGGCATACTGCCGTTTTTGAAGAAAAAACCTAAGATAATAGCCCTAAGAAGGTCTGGCTTTACTCCTTCCTTTTTCTCAAAGCATCTTAAATATAGGTTTGCGGATAAGATAGTTGTAGTTTCCAAAAAGGTGGCGGAGCATCTTATAAACATTGGCTTTTTTCCGGAGAAGATAGTGGTTATAGAGTCGGGTATTGACCTTTCAAGGTTCAAACCTTCGGAGGAGCTAAGGGAAGAATACAGAAAAAGGCTTGGCTTGGGAAAAGAACATAAGGTTTTTGTGAATGTTGCCAATTGGCAACCTTGGCGGAAGGGTCAGGATACGCTCTTGGAAGTATTTTCTTGGGTGGTCAAAAAGCACAAAAACTTGAAATTATTACTTGTGGGAAAGGATACAGACTCAGAACAGGCACGAAAGCTTATAAAAAGTTTCAACCTTGAAAACCACACCATAGCGCTCGGCTACAGAGAAGATGTAGAGAAAATCTTACAAGCGGGGGACTACTTTGTGCTTACCTCAAGGTCCGAAGGCATTGCGGGCAGTCTTTTGCAGGCTATGGCCTGTGGTAAAGTAGTTCTTTCTACCTTGGCAGGAGGCATTGGGGAATATCTGATAGACGGCTTCAACGGCTTTAGCGCCCAGGTTGACAACAAAGAAGAAATAGCCCAAAAGCTTGAAAAAATGATAAACATCAGCAAAGAAGAATACTCAAGACTTTCTGAAAACGCAATAAACACCGCAAAGAACTACTCAATAGAGACTAACATCAAAAAGTGGGTTGATCTGATCAACTCCCTTTCCGATTAAAAACTTTTGCAAACTTGCAAAAAATCCAAAGGCGAAAAGTGTGGAAAAACAAAGAGCTTAAAAAAGCCAACTGCAATCCTGCAAATAAAAAAAACGCTTGACAAACTTTTCTTAAAATGCTATTATTAAAACCATCAAAAACTTTAAAGGAGGGTAGAAACATGAGGAAAAGCCTATTAGCTATGGCAGCACTTATGGGGGTTGCCACATTGCCAGCCCACGCCTGGAGGGTAAAGGTAGATGAACAAACCTTTGCCAACATCGGCTTCTCCACCATGATCCGTGGAACCTATGAGGGGAAGAGGAAAACAAACGAAAAAAGCAGGGCTAACTTCAAAGTGCAACTATTCAACATTACCGCCAGTGGGCAAGTGAATAAGCTGGTGTATTTCGGTATGAACTTGGAAGGAACAAGAGCGATAAAGGACAAATATTGTGATGAGATTGAAGATGGTGAACCAAAGTGTACAGAAAGAACTTCAGAACCCTTTGGTGTTAGGGTAAGGGACGCCTTTATAGGCTTGAAGTTTGCAGACGAGCTTAGAGTTCAAGCAGGATTGCAAAGGGTGCCATTCTCCAGAGCATCGCTAACCAGCACATATGCTCTGTTGGTTCCTACTTCGTATGCAGGTCAAGGGCTTGGTCCTGGTGTTAATCCTCTAAATGTGCAGACAAATATTGATGTCAGCCCCAGAGACGCTGGTGTGGTCGTTTGGGGTAACGTAGCAGAAGGAATGCTCAAGTATTACTTAGCTGTAACCGATGGTGCCACCATAGGTAGCTCTACAGACGACAGCCTGGCATACACTTTAAGGCTTCAATTTACTCCCACCATGCTTGGCTTTAAGCCTGAAACTGGATACACCGTAAGCGATACCTACCTTGGAAAGCAAAATGTGTTGTCAATTGGTGCAGGTTATAGGGTAGTGGGTAGGAATGGAAGAGACACAAAGATGTGGACAGTAGATGCACTATACGAGCAAAAGTTTGGAGATATAGTGCCCAACTTGCAAGTGGGATATATAAGTGTTAAAGATGCGAATGGTACATCAGATTTAGACCTTTCACACATCTATGCCCAAGGACAACTGCTTTACGACCAAGTGGTAGGTTTTGGAAAACCAGCCCTCGCTGTAAAGTTTGAGCAAAACAAGAGAAAAGCATCTGGCACTGACCCCAAAAATACAAGGGTAGGCGTGTGGGCTCATTACTACATCAAAGGACAAGCGGCAAAGGTGTCTCTTGGTGTTGATAGCGTGAATCTCAACAGTGCTGCAAAAGCAAACGTTTCTGGTGGTGGCAAAAACTTCACCGACGTGACTCTTCAATTCCAAGTTCAATTCTAACTCTTAAAAGCTCCTTTACTCCAGCCCCGCCTTGTGCGGGGTTTTTTTATTTTGAAACTCTAAATTTCTCAAGAGGCATAAAATAGTATTCTATGAATTGGGAACAGGTTTTGACAATCGTCGTGGGAACTTCTTCCATCGTAGCTGCAGTTATCACCTTAGCGGTTTCCCTCATCAACAAAAGGTTTGAGGACATAAACAGAAGGATAGACTCTTTGGAAAGGCGTATGGAGTCCGAACTGAAAGAGATAAAGTTTTTGCTTTATAAGGTCTTGGAAGTTCCGCACAAGGAGGAGTAAATGGGTTGGGAACAGGTTTTGACAATCATCGTGGGAACTTCTTCCATCGTAGCTGCAATAATTACGTTGGCAGTCTCCCTCATCAACAAAAGGTTTGAAGACATGAACAAAAGATTTGAGGACATGAACAGGAGGATAGACTCTTTGGAGAGGCGCATGGAGTCCGAACTGAAAGAGATAAAGTTTTTGCTTTATAAGGTCTTGGAAGTCCCACACAAGGAGGAATAAATGGGTTGGGAGCAGGTTTTGACAATCATCGTGGGAACCTCTTCCATCATAACTGCAGTTATTACCTTGACGGTTTCCCTCATTAACAAAAGATTTGAGGACATAAACAGAAGGTTTGAGGACATAAACAAAAGATTTGAAGATATTAGCAAAAGGTTTGAAGACATGAACAGGAGATTTGAAGACATGAACAGGAGGTTTGAAGACATAAACAGGAGGATAGACTCTTTGGAAAGGCGTATGGAAACGGAGCTGAAAGAAATAAAGTTTTTGCTTTATAAGGTCTTGGAAGTTCCACACAAGGAGGAATAAATGGGCTGGGAACAAGTTCTGACAATCATCGTGGGAACTTCTTCCATCATAACTGCAGTTATCACCTTAGCAGTCTCCCTCATCAACAAAAGATTTGAGGACATAAGTAAAAGGTTTGAGTACATAAACAGAAGGTTTGAAGACATCAACAGAAGAATAGACTCCGTAGAGAGGAGAATGGAAGAAGGGTTTAAGGAAATTAAGTTTTTGCTCTACAAATTCTTAGAAGTTTCACATAAGCAAGAATAAGGATTACTTGTGCTATAATCTTTTACACTCTTTTATGGGGGGTTGGTATGGCAATACTTGTGGGGAAGGATACCAAGGTTGTGGTTCAGGGTATTACTGGAAAGGAAGGGTCCTTTCATGCTTTGCAGTGTAAAGCCTATGGCACGCAGGTTGTTGCTGGAGTTACTCCCGGAAAGGGTGGGCAAACTGTAGAGGATATACCAGTTTTCAATACTGTAGAAGAAGCGGTTAAAGAAACAGGAGCTAACTGCTCTCTTATATTCGTCCCACCTGCCTTTGCGGCGGATGCCATAGTGGAAGCCTTAGATGCGGGCATAGAGCTTATAGTCTGCATCACAGAAGGTATCCCAGTAAGGGATATGCTGAAGGTAAAACACTACATGATCAGAAACTATCCCAACGCAAAGCTCATAGGTCCCAACTGTCCTGGAGTTATCACCCCCGGAGAGGCAAAAGTAGGTATAATGCCAGGGCATATTTTCAAGAGAGGAAACATTGGGATTGTTTCCAGAAGTGGCACCCTAACTTATGAAGCGTCCTATCAGCTTACGCGCTACGGACTTGGACAATCCACCGCAGTAGGCATAGGAGGAGACCCAGTGCATGGACTATCCCACAAAGACGTTATAGCTATGTTCAATCAGGACCCAGAAACTCAAGCCATACTTATGATTGGAGAGATCGGAGGAACTGCAGAAGAGGAAGCGGCAGAATACATAAAGGAAAACGTCAAAAAACCTGTCTTTGCATACATAGCGGGTATAACCGCACCTCCGGGCAGAAGGATGGGACACGCAGGAGCAATAATCACCGGAGGAAAGGGAACAGCTCAGGCAAAGATGTCTGCATTAAAAGATGCTGGTGTATATGTTATAGAAAACCCAGCGTTTATAGGTAAAACAGTGGCAGAAACACTGGGAGTTATATGATTAAAGACATATTTATTTTCTAAATATGATATAATTTATGCAATTCAAAACTTTTAGGAGGTTAGAGTATGGCTTTGAAGACTAAAGTAGACCCAGACACCTGCACATCCTGTGAGCTTTGCTACGATAGAGTGCCAGAGGTATACAAAAACAGAGGGGATGGAATCGCAGAAGTGGTATCCCCTGGTCCAGATGGTTGGATGGTAGTTCCCCCAGAGCTTGAGCAAGAGGTAAAAGAGGTCACAGACGAATGCCCCAGTGGGTCCATAATTACAGAGGAAGCATAAAGATTGACATAGATACCTGCACCGCCTGCAGGCTTTGCTACGAAGAATTGCCAGAGGTATTCTCAGACAGAGGAGACGGTATTCCCATAGTATATGCAAAGGTTATAACTGAAAGTCTCATAGAAAGAGTCTTTCAAATAGCGCAGGACTGCCCCAGCGGTTCCATAATCCTTGAGTGATAAACTGATATTCGTAGGCACTGCGGGCGGGAGGGCAAGCGTTTTCAGACGCATCCGGCGGTCTGGTGGTTTTCTTCTGAGGCTTTCTGACCTCTGGATCCACACAGACCCTGGTCCTGGAGCCTTTGTTTATTTGCATGATATGGGATTTGACCCAAGAAACTTAGACTGTGTAGTTTTATCCCACATACACTTGGACCACTCTTCGGACATCAACTCAGTAATTGAATCTGCCACCGATGGGGGGAAAAAAAGAGATTTAGTCCTTTTTGCTCCCCTGTCTGCCCTTGAAGGAGAAAACAGAGTAGTTCTGCCTTTTATCAGAAGGGAGAGGATCGCAAAGGAATTTATTTTAGAAGAAGGGAAAGAATACGAATACAAAGGCTTGAGCATAAAGGCTGTTATGAAACACAAACATCACCACACAGAAACCTACGCCATTTTATACAACAGGAGGATTTTATACGTTTCCTGCGCACTTTATGAGGACAGAATGCTTGAAGTCTATCCCAAAAACTTGGACCTCATCATAATAAACACCACCCTTTACGAAAAGAAAAAATACATAGAACACCTTACCGTTCAGGACGCTAAAAAAATCCTTTCCCATCTAAAGCCCAAGCACGCCATACTTACCCACTTTGGATACGAAGTGCTTTTGAACTACAGCTTAGAAGACATAGCGGTGGAAGTTACAAAAGAAACAGGCGTGGAAACCATATGCGCTTACGATGGGATGGAGGTGGAGCTTTGATAGAGAAGTTTTTCCCAGAGCTTAAGGCTTGGGCAGAAAGCTTTGTGTTATCTCATGGCTATACCGCTTTATTCGTTCTTTCCTTTACCGAGTCCATAATCCAGCCGGTGCCTCCTTATCCCTTTGTAGCTACCGCTCCACTTTTTAAGCTAAACCCCTATACCGCAGGTCTCGTAGCCTTTTTGGGAAATATCTTAGGTGCAATTGTGGCATTCTTTTTAGCCAAGCTTTTGGGAGAGAGCTTTGTAAAAAGGCTTTTTAAAGAGAGGCTATACACAAAGGGAGAGGCGCTTTTTAACAGGTATGGATTTTTTGCAGTCCTTTTGGGAGAGCCTTACAAGTTGGTGTGCTGGCTGGCAGGTATTTTTAACATGCCCTTTTTGGCTTTTATAGTAGCCAGCATTTTGGCACGTGCTATAAGGATTGGAGTTTTTGTGTTCTTTGGAGATGTGCTTGGTAGGTTTTTGAACTAAAGTGGGTGCGGGAGGACTCGAACCCCCAACCGGGCGGTTATGAGCCGCCCGCTCTGCCATTGAGCTACGCACCCTTTACTATTTATAATTATAACTCAACTCCGAACCTTTCAATAACTTTTTTTATCTCCAAAGACACGTCCTTCAGAATCCTTAAGCCAAATCCTTCAATCTCAACCGGTAAGCAGTCTATCAAGGCATTAACTATAAAAGCACCCTCAAAATCTTTTAGCCTTTCAACCTTTATGCGTTCCTCCTTAACATCCATAAATTCCTTCAAAATCCTCAAGGTAGTGCCTTCAAGTATTCCACTTTCCTTAGCTGGTGTGTAAAGAGTGTTTCCCTTAAGGAACAAAAGGTTAGCAGAAGAGGTTTCACATACCTCATCCCGCTCATTTACTATAATCCCATCGTAAAAACCTTCCTCCATAGCTTGCCTTTTTACTACCACGTTAAAAAGGTAGTTCGTTGTCTTGTGTCTGCAAGTGGGGTCCGCAGAGTGTCTTCTGTAGGGAGAAATATTTAGTTTGACGGACCCGTTTAAAGGTTTGAACCTTTTGACCAAAATAAGCTTTCCATAATCGTTAGCCTTTCCGCCATAATAGCTTTCCCCTTTGGCTATCAGGCAAAACTTGAGGTAAGTTTGCTCTTTTACCTCTATCGTGCAATCCTTTTTAAACTCTTCGTAGCTTGGACAGGGTATGCCAAAAAACTCTGCAGAGCTTTTTAACCTTTCGTAGTGCAGTCTAAGCCTTTTTTCCGATATGGGCAGTTTCATCGTTTCAAAAAGCCCCTCTCCATAAAGTAGGGTGCGGTTCATCATTCCCACTCCCTTTCTTCAAAGGCTCTTTGTAAGCTTTCCGGAATTTCCACATCAATTCCAAACAAAAGCTTAGTTTGAAGGGCGTTTAGCACTGCCTTAGCCTTTGCAGTGTTGTTAAAAAATATGTAGGTCTCCCTATCTCCCAACTCTTTTATTTTACTTTTAATCTTTCTCAGCTCTTCCAAAGAGTAAAGATAGTCATAGAGGTTTTCTGGGTCTTTTCCGTGAAGTCTGACGTAGTTTATTGCCCCAATTCCCACCCAAGGTCCCACCAAAAACCTCTTATCTTTCGGCGCATCGCTATTCACTAAGGAAAAACCATTTTCTTCCAAAAACTGGTAAAAGTCAGCCCTCCTAAAGCTTTTGTTTCTTACCTCTACCACCTTATCCACACCAGAGAATCCCTTAGAAATCTTTTTCAGGTGCTCAAGACTTTCTGTAGAATAACCAAAGTTGTGCGGAAATTGAAAGAGTATGGCTATAAGCCTTTCTTTCTGAATTATGGGCTCTATGGAATAGACGAACTTTTTTACGTCTTCCGAAGAAAAGTTCCTTCTGTGGGTAAAAACTTGATGAGCCTTTACAGAGAACCTGAGCTTGCTTGTCCTTTCCAGCAAACTTTTTATACTACTTCTATCCGGAAATCTGTAAAAGGAAGAGTTAAGCTCCAATACGTTAAAGAACTTCTCATAATACCTTATCCACTCCTGCCTTTTTAAGTTGGGTGGGTAAAAGACCCCCACCCAGTCTCTGTAGTAAAAACCACTACATCCTACATAAACCTTCAAGGTGTGAATTTAGACTTAAAGTCCTTGAGCGCTTCGTCTATTTTCTTTTTGAGCTCATCATCAAGGGCCTTCTTTTCTTTTATCTCTTTTAGGATATCGGGTCTTTGTTTATCAAGGTATGTGTATAGTTGTTTTTCAAACTTCCTAACCGCTTCCACAGGTAGGTCATCCAAGTATCCATTGGTCCCCGCATATATGGCTACTATTTGCTTTTCCACAGGTATGGGATTGTATGGCTCTTGCTTTAGAAGCTCTACAAGCCTCAGTCCTCTGTTGATGGTCTGCTGGGTTGCTTTGTCAAGTTCAGAGGCAAACTGCACGAAGGCTTCCAGCTCCCTAAACTGAGCTAACTCCAGCCTAAGAGATCCCGCTACCTGTTTCATAGCCTTTATCTGTGCCGCACCACCCACACGCGAAACAGAAAGACCTACGTTTATGGCAGGTCTTATACCTTTGTTAAACAGGTCAGGCTCTAAGTATATCTGCCCATCTGTGATGGATATAACGTTTGTAGGAATGTATGCGGCTACGTCTCCAGCCTTAGTTTCTATTATTGGAAGAGCAGTCAAAGATCCTGCCCCTAGCTCGTCGTTGAGCTTGGCAGCCCTTTCCAAAAGCCTTGAATGAAGATAGAAAACGTCTCCAGGATACGCTTCCCTTCCCGGAGGTCTTCTCATAAGCAAAGATAGTTGTCTGTAAGCTTCTGCATGCTTTGAAAGGTCATCGTAAATTATAAGTGCATGCTTTCCGTTGTCCCTGAAATACTCACCTATGGTGCATCCCACAAAGGGAGCCAAGTATTGCAAAGATGCTGGGTCTGTGGCAGAAGCGACTACCACACATGTATATTCCATCGCTCCGCTTTTTTCAAGCAGTTCTATAATCCGTGCTGTGGTTGATCTCTTTTGCCCTATGGCAACGTATATGCAATAAACATCCGTGTCTTTTTGGTTGAGAATAGTATCTATACATATGGTAGTTTTACCAGTAGAGCGGTCTCCTATAATCAGCTCCCTTTGACCCCTTCCAATGGGAATCATAGCATCTATTGCCTTAATGCCCGTTTGCAGTGGCTCATGCACAGATTTACGCTTTACCACACCGGGAGCGATCTTTTCTACAGGAGACCTGTATTCATACTGCAACGGACCTTTTCCATCTAAGGGATTTCCAAGTGGGTCTATAACCCTACCAATAAGGCCTTCACCTACTGGCGCATCAAGAATTCTACCTGTTCTTCTTACCAAAGATCCTTCCCTTATATTGCTTTCACTGCCGAGCACAATCAGACCCACGTTATCCTCTTCTAAGTTGAAAGCCAAACCTAACGTACCACCTTCAAACTCAACCACCTCGTTTGCCATTACGTTGTCCAATCCGTATGCCCTTGCTACACCATCACCTACGTAATAGACTACCCCCACCTCTTCCATTTTTACAGATTCCTCTAAGCCCTTTAGCTGTTCTTTAAGCATCTGCAAAGCTTCTTCGTAGCTTATGGTTGCCATAACATTACCTCCTACAAACTTTAGAGTAATATTATAATCATAAACTACATGTTACCTTAAGCGAGGAAAGGTATAATGCCTTTGGCTTACCTTTATGGGTAATACCATTGGCTATAGCGGTTTCAGAGAAAGCTATGTTTGGTTAATTTCTCACCCGATGTATAGTGTATTATTTTAAATGTGAAAATCCTTAAAGCGGAAGAGATGATCCTTGCGGACAGGAAAACCATAGAGGGGTTGGGCATACCATCCTTAGTGCTCATGGAGAATGCCTCTTTGAGCGTAGCAAGGGTTATCAGAGAAAGGTTTGGGCAGGATACAAAAATTTTGGTTGTTGCAGGAAAGGGAAACAACGGGGGAGATGGTTTGGCTTGTGCAAGACACCTTCTGCTTTGGGGCTACAAAGTAGATGTTTTTTTGGTCTTTGGGGAGGTAAAGGCGGACGCAGAATTTCAGCTAAAAATTCTCAAAAACTTAGGGCTTGAACCTCTAAAAGAGCTTCCCCCTTTGGAAAACTACCAGCTTATAGTGGATGCCATCTTTGGAACGGGCTTTCAACCTCCCGTAGAAGGTCCAGCCAAGACAGCAATAGAAGCCTTAGAGAGGACAAAAACGCCCATTCTTTCCATAGATATACCCTCCGGACTTTCCGCAGACAGCGGAAAAATTTATACACCGAGTGTTAGGGCAAACATCACCGTTACCTTTCAGTTTCCAAAGGTTTGTCACCTTTTGCATCCTGCCTCCAAAAGGTGCGGGGAACTTTACATAGCCCACATCGGAATTCCAAATGAGTTTGTAGAACACGTAAATAGGGAAGTGATCTTAAGAGTTGAGGCGCCAAAAAGGGAGGTGGATATTCACAAAGGCAAAGCTGGACACGTGCTTTTGGTAGGCTCAAGCGTGGGCAAAACTGGGGCAATTATAATGAGCGCAAAAGCAAGCACAAGGGCTGGAGCGGGTTTGGTTAGCGTAGGTGTTCCAGAAGGCTTAAACCACATATTTGAAACTTCCCTTGTGGAAGAGATGAGTATTCCCTTACCAGGGAAAAAGTTCCTATCCCCTAAGGCTTGCGACTTTATACTTGCAGAGCAGGACAGGTTCAGCGCGCTGGGAGTTGGTATGGGAATGGGAAGATACGAAGAAGGACAGAAGCTCATACTTGAGCTTTTGAAAAACTGGAAAAAACCCATTCTGTTGGATGCGGACGCCATAAACAACTTAGCGGACAGTGGAAAGGTTGGTGTTCTGAAAGACAGAGAAGGTCCTACCATACTTACGCCTCATGTGGGAGAGTTTGAAAGGCTTTCTGGCTTAAACAAAGAGGAAATAGTCTTTAATCTTATGGACACCGCTTTGGAGTTTGCGGTTAATTACAACTGTTATGTGGTTTTAAAGTCTTCAAGAACCGCCATTGCCTGTCCAGAAGGAAAGGTTTTTCTTTCCACCAGAGGAACACCCGCTATGGCAAAGGGTGGGGTAGGGGACGTGCTTTCTGGTATTTTGGTAGCCCTTTTGGGAAGAGGTTTTGAGGTTAGCTATGCCCTAAGGCTTGGCGTTTTTCTCCATGGTTTAGCAGGGGAGATAGCTGAAAAATACAGACACACAGAAAGCGTTAAAGCTCTTGACTTGGTAGAACACCTACCAGAAGCCTACAGGATGCTGGAAAATGGTTCCTATGGTCTTCCTTTTGTTTATCTTTATTAGTTCCTGCGTTCAGATAGAAATAAGGGACAAAAAACCCACTGCTCCAAAATACACGCCTAAACCTCAGGAAGCTGTAAAGCCAAAAGAACAACCTGTAGTAGTTCCTATGCCAGTAAAGGGCACACCCACAAAGTCTGAAAGGGGATACTTTATAAAAACTGCCTGCGGTGAATTCTTTAGGGCATTGGAAAACGGAAAGGTCCTTTATGCGGGGGACGATCTGAAAAGCCATGGTTTGGTGGTTATGGTGGAACAAGAAAACGGATATATAGCGGTATATACTAAGGCAGGTAATCTTTTTGTAAAGAAAGGGGAAATGGTCAAGAAGGCTCAGGTTTTGGGAAGGGTGGGAAGGGATAGAGAAAACTGTGGTATAGGCTTTGAGCTAAGGCTTCAGGATGGATCGCCCATAAATTTTGAGTTCTCAAGGTGAAAAGTTTTCCTTTACAAACTTTATTGCGTCTTCTTTGGTTTTTACCAAACCTTCCCATTGAGCCTTTTCTAAGGCTTTCTTTACTTCCCCTACCTTTGGGCCCGGACCTATGTTCAAAAGGTTCATAATTTCTTCTCCAGATAGCAAGGATTTTGTAGGTATGCTTTCAAGGGTTTTTCTTCTAAACTCGCTCAGATCATGAATTGTCCTTAACAGCCAGTTTATCTCTTCTTCTGTGTCCCCACTACCAAAAGCATCTGCGATCGCATGGAGAAAAAGCCAAGGAGCTATTTCTCCACAGTCTCTCCAGAATTTAGCCCTTCCTCTGTCTGTAAGTTCTCCTTTTCTTAGAGATTCTCTCAGATAAAAGGGCCTTAGATGATTCTCTACTATTGAGCATACGAACTTAATCGCATCCTCCCCAAGCTTTAGCCTTTTGCCTATTTCCATTGCAATTTGCGAGCCGAGTTTGTCGTGGTTGTAAAAGGTTATTTTCCCTTCTCTGACCTCAAAGGTGTGAGGTTTGGCTATATCATGAAGCAAAGCGGATATTTTAAGAAGCTCCAAGTCTGAGAATTCACCCAAAAACTCCTTTTGCCCCACATCTTTTAACAACTCTACAGGTAAATACTTTTCCCTTTCTTCTACCACCTGATCCACAGATTCCATGACCCTCAGCATGTGTTCCCTGAGAGAATACTTGTGATGATTTCCCTGATCCTTTATCTCTTCCCATCTTTCCACCTCTGGGATTATGTGTTGAAGCACACCGTATTCGTAAAGCATTCTTATTACCTTTCCGCTTCTTTTGTGTCTGAAGATCTTTAGAAGCTCCAAGGTTACCCTTTCCACAGGCGCACGCCTTATTAAGTGTGATTTCTCTTTGACAAAGTCCAGAAACTCTTCTGAAAGCTCCAAGTCCTTCTCTACGCTAAGCCTAAAGCCACGAAGAATTCTAACTGGATCCTCTTCTAAATTTTTTAAAGACACAGGCCTTAGAATACCACTTTCTAAGTCTTCTATGCCGTGGGCTGGATCGTAGATTATGGTTTGCTTTGCACCTATGCTAAGCACGTCGTCTATGCTAACAGCCATAGCGTTAGCGGTAAAGTCTCTCGATAGCAAGTCCTCCACAAGGGCCTTTTCTATGTCCTTTCCCTTTATTTGGGCAAAGTCAAAGCGGTATTTGTAAGGCGGAAGCTTCAGTATTACGGTAGCTATGCTGGGTCTTCGGAGGAGTCCCTTTTTTTCAAACTCAAAGTAAGAGCCTCCCACAAGGTTTGCAAACTCACGGGCAACTTTTAGTGGATCGCAGGTCAAGAGCAAATCCACGTCTATTTTATAACCTACCGGTTCTCCAAGGATGCGGTCCCTTACCCAACCACCAACCACAAAACAATAACAGTCTCTTGGCAATACCTTTGCTATGTCGTCAAAGTAAGAAAGATAAAAGTTCAGACCATGGGCAGTATGCTTTATGTTTTTCTGAAATAGAATATGCTCCATAAGAATATAGTATATTTTTTTAAACCCCCGAAGGGGCTGTGGCGCATCAATAAATAACTCTTACGTTTTTGGCTCTTGGACCTTTGACGTCCTGCTCTACCTCAAACTCTACCTTTTGACCCTTTTGAAGGGTTTTAAAACCCTTTTGCTGTATAGCGGAAAAATGCACAAACACATCTCCCTGATTGTCATCGCGGGTTATAAACCCATAACCTTTGTCCTTGCTGAACCACTTTACTGTGCCTCTTAACGTCATGGTGCTAAAAACCTCCTAAAAAAGTTTTATCAGAGCGGAACTACAGAAGGTTAGGCGCCCTCCCTTCTATAGAACAACTCTGTTGAGTAAATTATATTCCAAACTACAAAAATTGCAACTTTGTTTAATAATCCCTTTTGACGACGCTTTCTAAAAGCTCCACAAGATTTGAACTGTTTTCAAACTTGGATATGTATTCTATAGCTTGCTCTATTTCCTGCCATGCTCTCCTTTTTGTGTTTTCTACTCCTCCAAGTTCTATAACCTTTTGCCTTAGTTCTTCCCTTCTTTCCTTTCCAAACCTTTCCAAAACCCACTCTTCGTCAAGCTGATCTATAACAGAGATGAGTGGATAGGTGCATTTTCCTTCCTTCAAGTCGTTGCCGGCGGGTTTGCCAAGTCTATCTTCTGAACCGACATAATCCAAAGCGTCGTCTATAAGCTGAAAGGCTCTTCCTACCTTTAGGCCTATTTTGTAGAAGTCTTCATAAAAAGGGCTTCCTGCCATTAGGGCACCAACTCCCATACTTGCAGAAAACAGAGCGCCAGTCTTCCCATCTATGATCTTAAAGTATTCCTCTTCTGAGATTATTTTACCTATGGAGCTAAGCTCAAGAATCTGTGATTGGGACATATGCATAACCGCCCTGCTGACGAGCTCCACAGCCTTTAGATTGCCGTAAACTGCATAAAGCCAAAGAGCCTTTGCGTAAAAGTAGTCTCCACCTAGCACAACCGCCTGATTGCCAAAAATAAGGTTGGCGGAAGGTTTCCCCCTTCTGGTAAGAGCCCCATCTACCACATCATCGTGCAGCAAAGAAGCGGTGTGTATGTATTCTATTCCCACAGCCAAGGGAAGAATGCTTTCACAGTTACCCTTGAACATCCTACAAACTTCCATCATAAGCATGGGTCTTATCCTCTTTCCCCCTGCTTCTAAGGTATATTTCCCAATATCCAGCACAAGCTTAACTTCTGGGTCCAGGTAATCAAGCATTAAATTATTTAGCTTATCCAACTTCAACACTTTGTAAATTATATTAAAATTTTGGTTTATGGACCTGAAAATTTACCTTCCACCGTCTTTGAATTACCTTCAGGATTACACCAAAGACAAGAAAAAGCTTGCTCAAGAATTTGAAAGCATTTTCATTAAAGAACTGCTAAAGGAAGGATTTAGATCTTTAACTAAAGGGAAAGGTTTTCAACAGCAGATATACTATGATCTTTTTTTGGAAAACTTAAGCAGGCACTTAGCCCAAAGTGGTGGAATAGGCATAGCGCAGTTCATACTCGGCAATCTAAACGATAAACCTTAGACTTTTATTTTTCAAAGATACTCAAATACTTGCTGAGACCTTCAAATATCTTTTCAGGATCTACTCTGTATTCGTTTTTTTCTAACATAGACTTTATTTCAGAGATCTTTTTTTCCAATTCGGACAAGTTCATCTTTTCTCTTGCAATTTCGGATAGCTCTACCTTGACACCCTCTGTTTGAACTTCCTTGATCTTTCCCTGCAGCGTGGGTTTTTCTCTGGTTGTTTTCTCTTGGCTTAGGATCGCATCTACGAGCTTTTGTATATCTACTCTGTTAATCATAGCTTTTAATATATTATCGTATTTTCTACAAAAATTTTAAGCGATGAGTGTGGAGAACTTACAGAAGGCTAAAAAGCTCATAGAAGAGCTCAAGCAGAACGACTATCTTAAGCTTAAAAGGAGCCTTGGGGTTGGTTTGTATCTTTTTAACCTTCTAAAGGACAGGCTTTCTGAGGCTCATTTAGAGCTTTTAAAGAGATTTGATACCATGCCACTTCCCAAAAGGATAGTCATACTGAACGAGATAGAGCATGCTCTAAAGATAGAGCATGCTGAACTTCAGATAAACTTTGACTTTTATCCCAAAAAGCCCTTAGAAAAGTTTTTCGTAGAAATAGACAAGTTGAAAGTTTTGGATCCAAAGGAAAAAAGACTCATAGAGTCTTTGGGCATAAAAGACCTCTTTTCTGCCTTTTGGTTTGTTCCAGTAAGGTATGAAGACAGAAGGCTAAACACCTCTATAAAAACCGCTCTGCCGGGAAAGGCGGTAGCCCTCAAGGTAAGGATAGTTGATGCGGAGTATGATCCTTTGGGAAACTACCCTATAACGGTCAGGTGTGAAGATGGGACAGGCTATCTAACTTTGAAGTATAAGTTCAAAAACAGGTCTGTTTTGCTTAGGTTCAAAAAAGGCATGCAGATAATAGTTTTCGGAAAGCTTATGGAGTATAAGCAGGAAAAATATATGGTCCATCCGGAAATAATAAAGGAAGAAGAAGCGGGAAGGATAATCCCATTTTACAACATAAGGACAAAGGACTCCCAAAGCCTTTCTGCAAAAACAAGACACAGAAAGGTAAGACAAGCCATGCAAAAGCTTTTGGAATACGTAAAATATCTTCCAGAGTATTTACCAAAAGAGCTGTTGGAAAAACACAAACTGCCAAAACTACCAGAGAGCCTTTACTTTTTGCACAACCCAACCGAAGCTAGCAATGAGCTGTATGCCTTTGACACTCCAGCACACCACAGACTTATCTACGAAGATCTGCTTCTTTTTCAGTTAGCACTTCAGTTGAAGAAAAGAGAAATAAAGTCCCTAAGTGCTGTAAAACTTAACCGTGCAGAGGAGAGTCTAAGGGAGTTTTTAGGTGTCTTGCCTTTTGAGCCAACCCAAGCTCAGATGAGGGTGCTTAAGGAGATAATAAACGACATAAACCAAGGAAAGCCTATGAACAGGCTACTTCAGGGAGACGTAGGTAGTGGTAAAACGGTAGTTGCTATGGCGGTGTGTTATATGTTTTTTAAAGAGGGCTATCAGTCTGCGGTAATGGTTCCCACAGAAATACTGGCATACCAGCACTACGAAAACTTCAAAAAACTTTTGGAACCCCTTGGTGTTAAGGTCGGTCTTCTAACCTCTTCTGTAAGCCCTTCGCAAAAAATGAGCTTGTTGCGTCATGTAAGGGACGGGCACATACACGTCGTTGTGGGCACCCATGCCCTAATACAGCAAAAGGTAAGGTTCAAAAATTTGGCTTTTGCGGTGGTAGATGAACAGCACAGGTTTGGAGTTATGCAAAGAAAACTCCTTCTTGAAAAGTCAGAGAGCGTATTCCCACACTTTTTGGTAATGTCCGCCACACCTATCCCAAGAACCTTAGCCCTTTCGCTTTATGGAGACTTAGACATATCCATACTGGATCAGATGCCTCAGGGAAGAAAGCCAATTATAACCAAGCTTTTCTTTGAGTCTGAATTTGAAAAGGTTATAAAAGCAATAAGCTCAGAACTTGAGAAGGGCAACAAAGCTTACGTTATATATCCCCTTATAGACTCGTCGGAAAAGTTAGAGCTAAAGTCTGCGGTGGAAGAGTATAAAAAGTGGGTGTCTCTTTTTCCCAACAGGAAGGTGCTTTTGCTCCACGGTAAGCTAAAGGACGAAGAAAAAAAGAGGGTGATGGAAGAATTTAGAGAAGATGGAGACATTCTTGTTTCTACCACGGTTGTGGAGGTGGGTGTGGATATACCCAGCGCTACGGTTATGGTTGTGGAGTCCGCCCACAGGTTTGGACTATCTCAGTTACATCAGCTAAGGGGTAGAGTAGGTAGGTCTGGACTACAGTCCTACTGTTTCTTGGTGGTACCAGATCAAATACGTTACGATAAAGAAGCTCTAAGAAGGTTGAGGGTTTTGGTGCAAACTAACGATGGGTTTAAGATAGCAGAGGAGGACCTAAGGCTAAGAGGTCCGGGAGAACTGCTCGGTGAGTCCCAATCGGGATACTTTGGCTTTTGGGTTGCGAACCTTCAAAGGGAAAGGGATAGGTACCTTCTTGAACTCTGCAAACAGGACGCAGAAGAGCTACTAAGGAAGGATCCTGAACTAAAAGAACACGAGGACCTAAAAAAAGTATTGCTTTATAGATACGCTGACAGAATAGACCTTTCTTACATAGCCTGAATGGTTATACCAGAAGTGCATGATCCAAACCTCAGTCCAAAATACAGATTAAAGATCTTAGTCTTATAGTAGTAAATCCTTAGCTCGTAGTTGCCCTTTTCCCTTAGGTGGATCGTCAAAAAAGGCTGATCGTAAACTCTCCATAGCTTACCGTCTTTGTAAACCTCTATCAAAGTTTTCTTACGATTAGTTCTTACACTTAAGGTTGCTTCCGAAAGGCTAACGTTTGCAGGCGGATAGAGATTGGGAGGACTATAGACTATAAAATTTACTTCTCCGTCTATTACAGGAACATAGCTCATCATCCTTTCACAGCTTGGATAGGCAAGGTTCCACCTCCTTCCCAAGATAAAGGAATAGCTTGGAAACTCACCTATGGGTGTGGAAATAAGCACAGGTAAGTCCGAAAGTATGGGCTTGCATTCCTTTGGTTCCAATAATCCGTAGTAGTCTTGGGGCACTGCAAAAATAAGTTTCTTAGGAGCGTATTCAAAAAGAAAGTAAAGAAGTAGTTTAAACATCCCAATCTCTGCGTATCCGTATCCATCAGGAACTTTTCCTTGTCTTATACGTTTTGAGTAGTTGATAGCATGACCTACAGAGTATGCTAAGGCTCTTTCTTCCAAAAACTTTTCCAACCGAAGGGGCTGACCCACTCCTCCATCCAGCGCACTTTTCACTCCAAAAACTACCCTGCATGGCTTTTCGTAAGGTGAAGGCACAGGCCTGTAAATGGAATAGCTTATGTGATGAAAATACGAGATAGGAGTAAGGTGGTAATAAAAAAAGCCGAAAATATAAAGAGAGATTAAAAATCTAATAGCTCTGAAACATGTCCTCCTCCTCTATGTTACCGTTATAGCTTTTCAACTTGTATATGTGGAACTCCCTTATTTTCTTCCCTCTCCAATATACGGGAAAAACCCTGTAATCTATTATACCGTCAAAACCCTTTAGCACCCTTTGGTCAATGGGAAAATAGCTAACGTATATGCCATCCTTTCCTACGTACTCCCTCATTCCATCACGCCAAAGGTCGTATTGATTCATGCGCCTTCCCAAGTTTATGCAGTAAGTTCTTGGATTTCCCTTTACGTAAAAGGCAAGCTCTGCAGAGATCTGATAAAAGGGACTTAGGACTATTTCATCCCCTCTGTAAAGTTTGCTAACCTCTTTACCCAAGGCTTCCCAGCCTATGCCTATCTTTACCGGATCTTTCTGTGGTGGTACAAGTTTGCTAAATCCTATTTTGTCAAGAATGGGGCTAAAGTGCAGTAATATAAAAAGACAAAAGCTAAAAAGGTATGTAGGATATAAAAGCCTACTTTTGGAAAGATAATAGCTGGCTATCAGAAAACCGGAAAAGTAGGCAAAGCCGGGCCAGTTTGCCTCCACACGCTTTACAAAGGCCATAATCAGAAAAAACACAAACACAGGCAAAGAGAATACTGTCAAAAAAACCAAAGCCTTTTCCTTCCATCCAAAAAGCCAACCTTTCAGGATAAAAAAGAAAGGTATTACTGAAACCAAGAGAATCTGACCTCCCCAAAATTCCAAAAGATGGTTTGGGTTAATAGTTGAAGCACCTTTGGTTGCCAGCGTAGAAACGTGCTTAAGCGATACAAACTCGTGTTTGTAATTCCAATACAAAACAGGCAGGCTCATCAAAAAGGCAATAGCAATACTAAGGTAAGGTTTTTTTTCTTTGAATAGCTCTTTTCTGTAAAGAAAAGTATAAAAAATTCCCAAAGGAAGTAGAAAAACTGCGGTGTATTTGCTTAAAAAGGCAAATCCCGAAAGGATACCAAGTAAAATCCAATGGATAGTTTTTCCATATTCAACGGAGAACCAAAGGACTATCAAACTAAGAGCCCAAAAGAATATAAAAGGTGCGTCGGTAGTCATCAGAATGGAGTTTATGGAAAAGCCAACAGACATCTGCGGAAGGGTGGCGGATATTATTCCCACCCTCTCGTCAAAAAGTCTTTTGGCAAAAAAATAGGTAAAAAGGGTAAGGGCAAAAGAGAGAAGGATGGGAACGATTCTAACCGCCAATTCGGTGTGTCCTAAGATAGAGGAGCTAAAATAGTTTAGGTATGCTACCATAGGAGGTTTGGAATAATAGCTAAGGTCCAAATGTCTTGACCAGTCCCAATACTGAGCTTCTTCCGGTGTAAGGTCCATCGGATAATAAAGGACGTATAGGATGCGAAAGATCAAAAGGGCAATGTTAAACAGAAGAACAAACTTCATCGCTTAAAGCCAAGCTCGGTCCCTTCTAAAAGTCTTCTTATGTTGTCTTTGTGTCTGTAAATTATCAAAAGTGTGATAAAAAGAAACATAAGGATGAGTTTTTGAGAAAGCGTAAAAATTGAAAGGACAAGGGCAAAAAGGGAAGCACCTAAGGAAGCTAAGGAAACATAGCCTTTTAATTTGAAAATCAAAAGCCACACTAAAAAGGAGAGAATGGCTATGGTTGGTGAAACACCCACCAACACACCAAAGGCAGTGGCAACACCTTTGCCTCCCCTGAAGTTGTGAAAGAAGGGATAAAGGTGTCCCAAAAAGGCAGCTATGCCTACAAAGACTGTAGTCCAGCTTTCATCTCCAAAGTAAATCCTTGATAGCACTACCGGGAATAGTCCTTTAGAAAAGTCAAGAAAGAACACAAGCACACCATACTTTTTCCCTAAGGCTCTACTTACGTTCGTAGCACCTACGTTTCCACTGCCCACAGACCTAAGGTCTATACCCTTGCTCTTTGCAAGCAGTTCTCCAAAGAGAACAGAACCAAGCAGGTAGGCAAATAGTATAAGCAGTATATTATCCATTACTTCAACACCTTTCCTGTTTTTAAATAGAATACGTAAAGGTCAAGCTCTGCTAAGCTAAGGCCCAACTTTTCCGCTATGCCTTTCAAGGCTTCCTCCGCCTGAAGGTATATTTTCCTCGTCATGGTTTTGTAATCCGGAATTAGCCCTTTTTCTTTCAAAAACCTGAATATATGCCTATCCACGATAGATATATTATCGTATCCTATGTTTCTCAAAAAGTGGGATGCTTCTTTCATTCCAAATCCTTCCACCTTGTACTTTGAACAAGTATCGCTTAGAAGGTCTCTAAGGGTAGAGGGTTCTCCGCCAGCTTTGAGAAGCTCTAAGGTTTTGTGAAAGTTATCCCTTGCTTTTACTATTCTTTCTGCCCTCTGCTGTGCAAAACGGTGTCCCAAAGAAGAAAGAACATAGGTTATTTCCTCCACGCTCATACTCTTGAACCCTTCAATGCCTATTTCTTTCTGAGCCTTTATGCCGATAGTGGCAGAAGAGTTGGCTGTAAGTATGCAAAAGCAAAGCTCAGAGAAAATGTCCGCTTCATACTTCACATCCAAAAAGGGCCTAAAGTCAAAGGTGGTTTTTCCAAAAGTTCCAAGGTTTTTAAACTCCTCCAGGCGCCTCTTTACAAAGGTTCCTACCTTTTCTTTTGCCAAAAGAACATCCTCAAACATTGCTAACCTCTCTGATAAGATCCATAGCACCTTTTATAGTTTGATTATTCACAATACCCATCAACCTTGCAATCTCCTCTATCCTGTCCTCCTTTAGTTCTTTTATAAACACCTTACCTTTTATTCTGTAAGTTTTGAAGTGTTTGTCTGCAGCGGAAGCTAAGGCAGGCGAGTGCGTTATTGCAATCACTTGCATTTTAGAAGACAACCTTTTCAAGAACTTAGCCACTTTCAGAGAGGTCTCTCCGCTTACCCCCACGTCTATCTCATCCAGCAGATAGGTTCCCTTCACAGGTGACAGCAAAAAAAGGCTTAAGGCTATTCTTGATATTTCACCGCCGGAGGCTACCTGCCCTAAGTCCTTAAGCTCTCCACCGTAAGAAGAAAACACAAACTTTACATCCTCAAAGCCAAACCTTCCTTCCTGCTCTTCAAAAACCACGTCAAAAAATGCCTCCTCTAACCCCAGATCTTTTAAGTTTTCCAATACCAAATTAACGAACTTTTCCTTTCCCTGCTTTCTTTTGATGCTTAGCTCCTTTCCTAAAGCCCTCAGTTCTTGTTCTAAGCTCTTCCTTAGACTTTGCAAGCTCTCTAAGTTTGTTTCAATCCTTCTTAGCCTTTCCAACTCCTCCTTTAGCTTTTGGGCCATTTCGAGAACCTCTCCGTATTTTCTGCTGTATCTTTTTTCCAGCCTCTGTACCAAGAATATCTTCTCGTTAAGTTGGTTTATGTGTTCCACATCCCAGTTTTCGTATAGGTCTGAAAGACGTCTTCTTATGTTAAAGAGTTCCTCTTGCATTCTAAGGACGCTTAATCTTTCCTGCTCTAATCCAAGCTCACCAAGCAGTTTTGCAAGGCTTTTAATTGATGGAATCAAAGAGTTGTCTATGTGATACACACCTTTTGAGCATAGCTCGTTTTTCTTTTCCGCTTCTGCGTATCTTTCCACAGTCCGGCAAGCATCAACATAGTCCTCTTCAGACCATCCTATCTTTTCAATGTCTTTTAGCTCTTCCTCTATTACCCTAATCCTTACTTCCCTTTCCTTTTCCAAGCTCAGGATATGCTCTATCTCTTTGCTTACTTCCTCCAACCGACGGTAAAGATCTTCAAACTTCTTCCTTGTGTAATAGCATCCAACTGTTTCGTCAAAGACGTCCCTTTGAAAGTCCCTTCTTAGGATCCTTAGCCTGTCATTCTGTCCCTGAAAGATCAACGTTTTAAGTAGTATGTCTTTGACCACCTTTTGTGTGCTTCCTATTCCGTTCAGATAGAACCTGCTTCTGCCGTTTTTTATCTCCCGCCTTAGCACATATTCTTCCCCGTCTATAAGTAGCTCCAACTCCACCGCAGTTCCTTCCGGATAATCTCCCTGCTGTCCTAAAAGGAACAGGAGGGTGGATACCGTCATAGACTTGCCTGTGCCCGTTTCTCCAGTTATCACATTAAGACCTCTGTCAAAATTTAGTTCCTGACCTTCAATAAGAAAAAACTTCTCTATACTAAGCCTGAGCAACATCAAAGTGATAAAATTAAACCCATGCAAATAAAAGGAAAGCCCATCCATTTGGTTATACCGGAAGAAAAAATAAAGGAGAGGGTAAGAGCTTTAGCAAAGGAAATAGAAAGGGATATGGGAAAAAACTTTACCGTAGTATCTTTGCTGAAAGGTTCTTTCGTATTTACCGCAGACCTCATAAGGGAGTTTTCTGTTCCCGTAAAGGTGGATTTCATGTGGGTATCAAGCTACGGTTCTTCGCAGGAATCCTCCGGGAGTGTGAGGATAGTTCAGGATATTACTATGGATATACGAGGAGAAAAGGTATTGTTAGTGGATGACATACTGGATACGGGCCATACCTTAAAGGAGGTTATTGAGTTTATACAGAGGAAGGGTCCATCGGTGCTTAAAGTGTGCGTGCTTTTGGATAAAAAGGAAAGAAGGAAGGTAGATGTAAAGGTTGATTATGTAGGTTTTGAGGTTCCGAACAAATTTTTTGTGGGCTATGGTCTGGATTGGGACGAAGAGGGGAGAAGTTTGAGGGGTATTTATGCGGTGGATTAAAAACGTTCTGAAAGTTAAAGAGTGGGAGAAAAAGGTTAATGCAAAGGAAATAGAGGAAATTGAAAGGCAGATCCGTGCGGTTGAAAGCGAGATAAAAGCCATTGAAACAAAAATGGATGAGTTAAACCAGAGTATAAAAGATGATTTTTCCTTTGAAAAGCTTACAGAGTTTAGGATCCTGTTGGCTAAAAAGAAAGATTTAGAACATAAACTGGCTGTTCTCAAACAAAAAAGAACTTCCAAACAGGAAAAGTTAAGGTCGGTATACAAAGAAATAAAAGGGGTGGAGGCGGTAAAGCTTAGGTTAGAGCATGAACTTAGGCGGAAGGAAAACTTATCTGAAATGCTCAGATTAAACTTCTTCTATCTAATAAAAAAGTTTTTGGTCCTTCTGATTTTAGTTCCAGTCCTCGCAAGTGCACAAAGCGCAATTCAAAAAAAGCTAAAAGAAAGAAAGGAAAGCAGTGTAGATAAAGAACTACAGATCGTTTCCAAGAAGTTGGAGGAAAAGCTAAGAAAACTGGAAGAGGAAAGAAAGAAACTGGAAGAGTTAAGGCAAGCTGAACCAAAAAAGGAAGAGGTTCCTTCAGATTTTCAAAAGTTGGTAGCTATATTCAACAAAGTGGATACTGACGAAGCAGGAGCCATAATGAACAACATGGATCCTAATTTAGCAGCAGAGATCCTTCTCAGATTAAGGGAAAGACAAGCTGCAGACATACTTTCTGCCATGGATCCTAAGAAGGCTGCAGAAGTATCTCAAATAATGGCAAACAAAAAAGAAAAAATAAAAAGGGCCCCGTAAAGGGCCCGATTTTTTCAGTCAAGCTCCGGCATTTCGGAGGAAGCGGGCACTTTTTCCTTCTTATCCTCTGGGATTTCCGCAATCAAAGCTTCTGCAGTTAGCATAACGCTTGCGGCAGATGCGGCGTTCATAAGAGCGGTTCTTACCACCTTTGTTGGGTCTATAATTCCTGCTTCCACCATATCTTTGTATTCTCCAGCTGCTGCGTCAAATCCGTAGTTCTTACCCTTTTCTTTACCCAACGCAAGCACCTTTTCCAATACGACGTATCCCTCAAAACCAGCATTCATTGCTATCTGCCTGAGAGGAACTCTGCAAGCCTTTTTGACAATATCCACACCTATCTGTTGATCTGGATTGTCCAACTTGAGGTTTTCCAAGGCTTCTGAGCCTCTCACCAGAGCTACACCACCACCCGGAACTATTCCTTCTTCTACTGCTGCCTTTGTAGCATGGACTGCGTCCTCAACTCTTGCCTTCTTTTCCTTCATTTCTGCCTCTGTAGCAGCACCTACCCTTATTATTGCAACACCACCAGCCAATTTAGCCAATCTTTCTTGAAGCTTTTCCCTATCGTAGTCCGATGTGGTTTCCACTATCTGCTTTCTTATCTGTTCTATTCTGGCATTGATGGCTTCTTTGGAACCTTTACCACCTATTATGGTAGTATTGTCCTTATCCACTACCACTTTGTCTGCCCTTCCGAGCATATCAAGAGTTACGCTTTCAAGCTTAATACCAAGCTCTTCAGTTATGGCAGTTCCACCAGTGAGTATGGCTATATCTTGCAAGTAGTCCTTCCTTCTTTGTCCAAAACCTGGAGCTTTGACTGCGCATGCCCTTATTACTCCTTTGATGTGGTTTACCACTAAGGTAGCTAAGGCTTCTGCTTCCACATCTTCCGCTATGACAAGCAATGGTTTTCCAGCCCTTACTACTTGCTCAAGGATAGGCAGTAAGTCCTTTACATTGGAGATCTTCTTTTCGTAGATAAGTATGTAAGGTTCTTCTAAGACCACTTCCATTTTATCTGGGTTGGTTATAAAGTATGGAGAGAGATAACCTCTGTCAAATTGCATTCCTTGGACTGTTTCTAAGGTTGTTTCCGCTGTCTTAGACTCCTCTACAGTTATGACCCCTTCCTTCCCTACTGCTTCCATAGCATCCGCTATGATCTTACCTATGGTAGGATCGTTGTTGGCAGATACAGTTGCTACCTGTTCTATCTCTTTCCTACCGGATACAGGTATAGACATCTTCTTTATTTCTTCAATTACTACCTCCACCGCTTTGTCTATACCCCTCTTTAGGTCCATTGGATTTGCTCCAGAGGCTATGGCTTTTAGACCTTCTGTAAATATTGCCTGTGCCAAAACAGTAGCGGTGGTTGTTCCGTCTCCTGCCACATCAGCGGTTTTGGAGGCGACTTCCTTTACAAGCTGAGCACCCATATTTTCATATGGATCTTTCAACTCTATTTCTTTGGCTACTGTTACACCGTCTTTGGTTACTAAGGGGCTTCCCCACTTTTTCTCTATGATAACTTCTCTCCCCTTAGGTCCAAGGGTGACTTTCACTGCATTGGCAAGCTTATCAACTCCAGCCTTTAGTTTAGCTCTTGCCTCCTCTCCATAAACAACCTTCTTTGCTGCCATGGTTTCACCTCCTTAAAGTTTTTTTTATTCAATAATGGCGAGGACTTCGTCCTCAGACATGATTAAGTATTTTTCTCCATCCAACTCTACTTCCGTACCTGCATACTTGTTAAAGATTATCTTGTCTCCCACCTTTACTTTTGGGGAGACTATTTGACCGTTGTTCAAAAGTTTGCCTTCTCCCACCGCCACCACTTCACCAATTTGAGGTTTTTCTTTGGCGGTGTCTGGGATTATTATCCCAGAGGCAGTTCTTTGTTCTTGTTCTTCTTGACGTTTAACTACTATTTTGTCGTATAAGGGTCTCAGTTTAGCCATACCTACCACCTCCGTCCGGAATTTTCTAAGGAATATTATATTAGCATCCGTTCTCTTTGTCAAGAGGTTTTATAGAAAAAGTTTAGTATGAATAACTCATATTTTATGCTACATATACGCATAGCCTTTAAAAAGCATTATACTTTTAACTTGATTATGGCTAACTACATAACCTTGTTTAGACTTTTCCTTACCTTCCCAGTGGTCTATTTGATCCTAAATCAGCACAACGTGTTAACTTTGATCAGCATTGTGATAGGAGCATTAAGCGATTGGCTGGATGGGGATATTGCCAGAAGAAAGAAAGAAGTTAGCAAGCTTGGTATTTTGCTTGACCCTTTTGTGGATAAGGTTTTTGTTCTATCTTGTTTTTCTGCTTACTTATACCTTCAGAAAGTTTCTCCATACGCCTTTGTGCTTTTGCTCATAAGAGAGCTATACATATCCTTTTTGAGGAGCCTTTCTGTGGAAAGAGGCTACTCCATGCCAGCGTCTTACTTAGGAAAGGCAAAGACTGTAATTGAGTTTTTAACTTTAGTTTTTCTTGCACTCGCAAGTCCGTTGAGCGAACTTTCCCTTTGGCTTGCAGTATTCCTTGCCTACGTTTCTGCCTTAGATTATACCTCAAAGTTCCTTAGACTCTGACTCCTTTATCTCTATTAGCACGTGAGCTTTATTTATCATCGGCGACTTTTCCCCTCTTCCACAAACAGCTACCACCAAACCCCTCCTTATAAGTCTGTTCTCCAATTTTTCCGCCACTTTTCTATCTTTTACCGTTATTTTTCTCATAGCTTTACCTCCCAACGCTTATTATTAAACCTTTACTTTCGTATGCTTTTAAAAGGGATTTAAAGGTCAATTCCCAACTAAAGTTTTCTTTAACCTTTTTGTGCAAATAATCCCTAAGGTAGTTATCATGCCTTATAAGCTCTGATGCTTTGTAAATACTTTCTGTTAAGGTTTCTACGTCTTCCTTAGGTGCCAGTATGTCTTTCAGTATTTGGGTCTCCAAGTCTAAGTCAAAGGCGCAGACGGGTAATCCACTGGACTGAGCTTCTAAAAAGGCTAAACCAAAGGTTTCAAACATGCTTGCGCTTACGAATATATCTCCGCTTGCATAGACCTTAGCCAACTGCTCTTTGGAATTTATGTAAGGCATGTAGGTCAGATTTGAAAGCTTTCTCTGATGTGCTCTCACAAGGAATTCTAAAGGACCTTTACCTACTATCAGCATGTGAAACATGGATGGGTCCAAACCTTTCAGCAATTTTATAAGTGTGTTTGTGCCTTTTTCTGGACTAAGCCTTCCTACATAGAGAAGCAAAAGCTTATTATCTTGAATGCCAAGTGAGTGTCTAAACTGATCATCCCTTTTGCTCGGGTGGAAGGTCTGAGTATCCACACCTAAGGGCACATAGTGGACATTTTCTAAACCCAGACTTTCCAGTTCTCTCTTGTATTTTAAAGAGGGCACAAGTATAAACTCTACAGCTCTTAGACATTTATCCACAACTAATTTAAAGAGACCCTCCAATAGCTTTTTCGGAACCGGAAAAAGGGAAAGCTCTCTCTTTGCGTCTGAATGATAAAACACGCTTATGGGCACTCCCTCTTTCTTAAAAAATGGTATGGGAAGGTAGGTTCCGGAAAACTCCAAAAGGTCTGGCTTTTCAAGTCTTATCACCTCTTTTATATCTTCCAAACTTTTAAAAAACCTGTATCCACCAATTAGAGGAAAAGAGGGAAGCTCATAAAAAGTTGTTCTTTTCACTTGATACTTTTTATAGACTTTGCCCGGTACGACTACCACTTGTTCCCATTCCATTTCAAAGACCCACTCTACCTTTTTGTCTATGTATGTCCTTATGCCTCCACTATAACTGTGATAATAGGGAGTTATATCCATTATTTTCATGCTCTTACTTTGGAAAGGGACATTATGCTATCAATGTAGTTCAGATAAGACTCTTTTAGGTCCATTGACCTGGCGTAAGAAAGGGCTTCTTTACTCATAAACTCTCTCAGGTATGGATTGCTCAAGATTCTGTTTAGCTTTTCTGCAAAATCCTCCGGTGAGTTTGCTATAAAACCGTTTATACCCTCCTGCACATGCTCGTGGGATGCTCCCTTTGAGCTGACTATCACCGGCAAGCCAGAAGCCATAGCTTCTAAAACAACCTGTCCATAAGTTTCTGTCTCTGAGGGGAAAAGAAACACATCTGCGCTTGCATATGCCTTTGCCAAAGGCAGTCCTGTAAGATAACCTACAAAATAAGTATTCCTTGGTTTGCGCTCCTCCAACTCCTTCCTGTATGGACCATCTCCAACCACTATGAAGGTATCCTCCGGAAATACTTTTGCACAGTAAAGGAACGTGTCCAAGTTTTTCTCCTTTGAAACCCTACCTACATATAACACCACGTTACCTTTCTTTGGGATGCCAAAGTTCTTTTGGAAGAAGTCTTCCTCTCTGTGGGAAGGGCTGAAAAGCTCCGTATCCACGCCCCTTTTGAATACCCTTATCTTATCCAGCGCAACCCCCTTCTCTGCTAATACTCTTAGATAAGTTTCCGAAGGAACAAAAACCTTATCAGCCAGATGGCAGATGAGAGTAATGGCTCTGTAAAGCCAATCTCTGAGCTCTGCACTGTTGGTATATTTGTAAGCATAAGAGGGCACATCTGTGTGGAAGGCAAAGGTCAGAGGTAGGTTAAGAAGCTTGGCTACAAGAATGGACATAATACCTAAGGGTCCGGGAGTAGCTACATGAACATGACTGTATCTTTTTAGCACATCCAAAAGCTCCACAAGGGAGGGCACTCTCAACTTAAACTCCTCATAGAAGGGCGTGGAAAACTCTAACATAGGTGTCAATAGCACCAGCTTATCTTCTTTGCCTTGCCTGTTGCCCACCGCTATAACATCCACGGGAAGGTTGTATGTATTCGCCAATGATCTTACGATCTTTGAGCTTCTGGCTACTCCGTTGATGTCAAAGTATGTGTCGGTTACGTATGCTAATCTCACAGATTTTTCGTTGTTGAGTCCAAAACTCATAGCTATCCTTTTTGCGTTGTCCTCTTCCTTCTTTTGCAGGCTGAGTATAACCAGAGGAAGGAAGTGCAGTATAAAAGATAGAATAGTCTCACCAAGGTGGGCGGGAGAAAACTCTTTTATGAGCCTTTCTAAACTCATGAAAGGTAGTTTGTTTATTATCTCTTTGAATATGTAATGTCTGGGGGCATCGGTTCCAAAGAGGTTTCTAACAAAAAGCTCGCTGAAAAGGTTGTCTGAATGCATAAAGACAAAATCAAGGAGCGGTTTCACATGCTTGGGTATTATACTGTGCCTGCTTAAGTAGTCGTAAGCAACTCTACCAACCATATTTAGCACCCTTTCGTATCCCAGCTCCTGCGTTCCTACGGAAGTACGGCCTTCCTTTATAGCTTTTAAGAACTCTTCCTTTGAGCTTGCGTTTGCTTCTGTCCAAGTTCTACCTAAATCCAAACCACCGTGGTCATCGGAACCAGCAGTAAAAGTTATATGTTCTCTGCTTCTCAGAGACTGAATGTTATACTTCTCTTCCAGCTCCCTTATTTTTTCCCACCCGTCGTAAAGACTGGCAAGCTTTTCTTCAACAACTTTTAAACCTTCCCCTCTTGTGCCGTTGATTATTTCCCAATTGTCAAACAGAAGAACGAACTTTTCTACCAAGCTTTTTGTTATTTTGGTATCCTGAACTGGATAAAGAGGATGGGCTAAGGAATGAGCTATGTCCTTTTGTTTAAGGTATTTTACAAACTCATAGACGTTTTCTCTAAGCTTCATTAGATCTTGATGTATCTTCTCATCTATTCCATAAACAAGCACATGGATTTTTGCCTTTTCCTCTGGGAACGAAACGGTGTATTCACAGCTTACGAACACTTCCGGAAGGTGGGCTATTTCCAAAACACCGTCTATGGTGTTGTGGTCTGTTATAGTAATGTAGGTCATTCCCCTTTCTTTGAGCCTTTTGTATATTTCTTGAGGTTCTGTAAAGCTTTCAGGACAATTAATTAACTGACTGAACCAACCTCCCGGTAGGTTGGACGCCTTGGAATGAAGATGAAGATCTGCTTTTGCTAAGTAGTTCCCCATAGCTTATTAACCTCCTTTCTTTTTTAGTTTTGGTTAGTATTAGCCTCCATAGGGCTATTTTTCTTCTGTCTCTAAAATCGGCGGTGTGCAACGCAAGTCTTAGGACAGGATACCTATCAAAGAGCTTAAAGAGTATGGGCACAGTTTTTATGCTGATGTAAGAGAGTCCATGCCTGTTGCTGAAGGTCAATACGGGAGATTTTATATCTTCCCCACTCTGTAAATTCCTTATTTTTCCTCTGTAGCCTACCCCTAAAAAGCCAAAGGAATACAGCAAGTCATCAAGCCAAGGGCTTCCTATCCAAGCCGGTGGCACAAATACCTTCGTATCCAATTGCATAGCTTGGAATATCTCCACAGCTTTTTCTAATTTCCGATAGGTTTCTTCTAAGTCCCCCTCCCCAAACTCGCCTTCTCCGTAAGTGTAAAGAAAATACTGTATTCTTTTCTTGCCCGTATGCGTATAGCCGTGCATTATTATCTCCTGTTTGGTTTTCTCAATAAAGCTCAGGAAAGGGACATACCTGTTTATGGCATACTCTCCTCTGAAGTTGGGGATAAGAAGAAGTGAAAATTTTTCAATACCAAGCTTTTCCAAAAACTCTATTGCGTTATAAACTTCCTCTTTGTAGAATGGAGAAACATCGTGTAGCTCTACTATCGCATATCTCATCTTGTAGCTTAATAATATGTTTGCAAGGTTAAGAAACTGTTAAGGTGGATTGAAAAAGTTATGGTTATGTATTAGATTATTAGAATATACTAATAAACTAAAGGAGGTAGAAGATGACACTGACTATGGACAGAGCTTTAAGGCTTACTTCTGGAGTTGTTCTTTTATTTGTCTGGCTTGTAGCTATAGTTGGTTCGGACATACATTGGTTCTGGAAGGCTTTTATAGCATTTATGGCTGTCAATCAGATTCAATCGGCCTTTACCAATTGGTGTCCTGTGGTTAGCATATATAGAAAACTGGGAATAAAGGAGTGTAGTTGCTAAAATAGTCTTTTGTGAGAAAAGTTGGAATAATAACTGGAGTAAGGCGCATAGGTTTTCACATAGCCAAAGAGCTTTTAGAGGATGGCTGGTCTTTGGCAGTGGTTTATCTTTCTTCAGAAAAGGAAGTAGAGAAATTAAAAAAGTACGGGGAAGTTTTGGGAATAAAAGCCGACCTTTCCGAAAGAAATTCTTATAAAGCTATAGTTCAAAAAACTTTTGATGTTTTTGGAAGGATAGATGCCTTTATTCATCTTGCAAGTCCTTACTTTCCCACACCACTTGAGAGCTTAACTGAAGAAGATGTGAAAAAACATTTTCTACCCATAGCGGAGGCTTTTTTGTTCATATCCAAAGAATGTGCTTCTTACATGCTCAAAAACGAGCAATCCATAAAGGGAAGAATAATAGCCTTTGGAGATTGGGCAACAAACACCACACCCTACAAAAACTACAGCGCTTACTTTATCTCAAAAGGCGCTTTACACACTTCAGTAAAAGTTCTTGCAAAAGAGTTTGCCCCTTACATATTGGTAAATGCCATAGCCTTAGGCCCAACCCTAAAGCCCCCCGATTTTTCCCAAGAAAAATGGAATAGCTACATAGACAAGACGCCGTTAAAGAGGGAAGTCTCCATAAGGGATGTAGTGGAGCTAACCAAGTTCCTTCTTAGTGTGGAGAGCATGACCGGAGAGATAATTAACTTGGATAGCGGAAGGCACATATCGGGCGAGTGCAGTTAAGCTTTTTGGCTGTTTAAAAACTGCTGGATCTTTAACTCAATCATGTCTTTGTGGTATAGTCTCTCTTTTTTTAGTCTTTCTATTTCCATCTCCAAGTCGTGAGTCATCGGATGGTGTTTTTCCAACTTATCTATCTGTTTGTCAAGCTCCTCGTGTTTTTCGTAATGATACCTAAACTCTTTGTCCTCCTGAAGGAGTTTTTGTATTATCTCCTCTCTTGTCATATCAGATCCTCCTTCCTTGGCTTCAATAATATTAAACCAAAAATGGATAGAACATAGCCAAAAATTAGGACAGAAAGTGGAGCAAAGATAATGTAAACTATAAAACTAAAGAAAAAGGGAAGGGAGGCTAAGAAGTATAGCCAAAAGTATCTACGTATGGCTTTTTGAACCCACTGTGTTTCCTCTTTGGTGTATATGGGGAAAAGTTTTTTTCTTAAGGTTAATACCAAAATGAGAGAAAAGATACCTAAGGTTAGAGTTATAAGCATACCGCCTAAGACCAAGTTTATGTGAAGGGGTAGTTTAAAGTAAGGATATAGGGGCAAACATGCGAAAAACAGGAGAGTTATTAGGCCTACAGTAGCTCCAAAGAATTGTTTTACTCTTTCGTAAAAAAGCTCCTTCATGGTTAAGTAAGATTAAGGAAGCGGTAGCCTTAGTGTGCCTAAGATATACTTCAGGTCGTCATCCCTAAATAAAACTCCTACTCCTGCCATTCCGCCCCTCAGTTTTTTGTTAAGAAGCTCATCTCCACCTACCCTTATATACACCGGACCTTTCACGTTATATTGTAATCCAACCTGAAGGTTTGGTTTTAGTTTTTTATTGTCTATCCTCTCCTTTCTTCCAAAATCCCAAAGATCGGAAAACAGCATAATCTTTTCGTTCCAAACCAAATCAAAACCCACTCCACCTTCAGATTCCTTCAAACCAGCCCTAAATACTGCCTCTTTGCCAAAAAGAGGAAATATCCTTGCGTACTGCAGGGTAAATTGGGGGGTAAATTCTTTTTTTATTACGGTGCCCGCATTGTTCGTTTCTTCGTACGTAACCTTACCCCTTGAATCCCCAACTATCTCTGCTAAGTAGTATTTTTCATTATCTGGTTGTACTTTTAGTGTCAGTATTCCTTTGCCGTCGTTATCTTTGTAAATCTCTCCTCTAAAACCTATATAGAGTTTTGTCCTTTTGGCTACTTCCCCTGCCTGCGAAAAAGTTCTTGTGGCGGATGCTAAGTTTTTGTATAGTTCCTCATCCTTGACCAGCTTTCCAATAGTGCCTTCTCCACTCTCAATTCTGGAAAGAATAAGATTTAGATTATGAGATGCTTGTGCAAGGTTTTTAGATAGGGACCGCAAATCTTCTCTGTTTTCGGTAACTACTAAGTTAAGATTTTTTGAAAGCTCGTTTAGATTTCTCACCAACTCGGGGAGAGTAGCCTTTGTATTTTCCGAAACTTCTCTTAGGTTTTCTATTATTTCCTTTATGTCCTGCCTATTTTCGGAAGCAATACCTTCTAAGGTAACCACGAGTCTATCTATGTTTTCTATGGTTTGAGGTAGTGTTTTGCTGAGGTTGTCAGCAAGGATCCTGATTGAGTGTATGGCAACCCTAAGATTATCTCTGTTTTCTTCCGCAATCCTATTAAGGTTGAAGGTTAGTATCTCTAAATTTTCTATTACCTGCCTAATATTTTCTCTGTTTTCTGCCAAGATAAGTTGAAAGTTTTGGGCAAGAGATTTTACCGCTTCCGATGCATCTGCCAGATCTTTTATCAATTTATCCGTATCTGCATAACCTAAGGTTTGACTTATAACTCCACCTTCCTCTAAAATACCTGCCTGAGAACTGCCAGGATACACAGAAAGGTATTTATCGCCCATAAGTCCAAGGGTGCCAATCTTGGCAGAGGCATCTTTGTAAAGCACAATGTCTTTATCTACTTCAAAGACTACCTTGACCCTTTCACCTTCCAAGCTGATACTTTTAACCTTACCACTCTTTATGCCCGCCACTCTAACTTCCGCACCAACAGACAGTCCAGCCACATCTTTGAAATAAACCACATACTCTTTGGTAGGTGGTCTAAAAAAAGGAATATCTCCAAAGGTTACTATTAGAAAGCCAAAAGCCAAAGCTACAGCTAATACGAAGGCACCAAGCTTGGCTTCTACGGATAACCTCATAAGTATAGTATAAATAATAATTGCTTTTTGCGAATTCTTTGCTTAAACTTTTCATAACTATGAGCGAAAAGGTTTATGCTTACGATACAACTTTGAGAGATGGTTCCCAAGCGGAAGGAGTGAATTTTTCCATAGAAGATAAACTGAGGATAATTGCCAAGTTGGACGAATTTGGCATTGATTACATAGAATGTGGCTGGCCTGGATCAAACCCTAAGGATACGCTCCTTTTTGAAAAGCTCAAAAAGATGAAGTTAAACGGGTCAAAGATTGTAGCTTTTGGTGCTACCAGAAGGCCGGGTAAAAAAGTAGAAGAGGATCCGCAGGTGGAAAATCTAATAAAGTCTTCCGCTCAAACTATTACTATCTTTGGCAAGAGTTGGGATTTTCACGTTTTGGAAGCTTTAAGAACTAGCTTGGAAGAAAACCTTGATATGATAGCCCAAACGGTGGAATATCTTAAAAGGTATGTGCCAGAGGTGATTTTTGACGCAGAACACTTCTTTGACGGATACAAAAGAAATCCAGAGTATGCTTTAGAAGTCCTTAGGCATGCCCTTCAGGGGGGTGCAGATTGGATCGTGCTGTGTGACACAAACGGTGGATGCTTGCCCCATGAGATATACGAAATAACAAAGAAGGTTAGGGAAGCCTTTCCAGAGGCAAAGATTGGCATTCACGTGCATAACGATTCGGACTGTGCGGTGGCAAACTCTATAATGGCAGTTTTGGCTGGAGCCAGACAGGTGCACGGCACTATAAACGGCATAGGGGAAAGGACTGGAAACGCAAACCTTTGCTCCGTAATTGCAAACCTACAGTTAAAGCTTGGCTTTTCTGTGGTGCCAGAGGAAAACCTCAGAAAGCTTACCGAGTTGGCTCACTTTGTCGCAGAAATTTCCAACATGCCAGTGCCGAGGAACATGCCCTATGTAGGAGACAGCGCCTTTGCTCACAAGGCAGGAGTGCACGCCTCTGCGGTGCTAAGAGAAAGCAGAACTTACGAACACATAGACCCATCCTTGGTAGGAAACAGAAGAAAGATAACTGTTTCTGACCTTTCTGGAAAGAGCAACATAGTGTATAAGCTGAGAGAAATGGGCATTGAGGTAGATGAAAGGTCTCCAGAGGTTTTAAGGCTTGTGGAGAAGATAAAAGAGTTAGAGAAAGAGGGTTATCACTTTGAGGCTGCGGAAGCTTCTTTTGAACTGCTTTGTAAAAGACACTTTGGTTTGGTTAGGAACTACTTTGATCTTGACGCATACAGAGTGTTAATAGCAAAAAGAAGCACGGACGAATTGCCAGTATCGGAGGCTACAGTTAGATTAGTGGTGGAAGGGGTAAAAGAGCACACCGCCTCTTTGGGAAACGGACCAGTTAGTGCCTTAGACAGAGCCCTTAGAAAGGCTTTGGAAGAGTTTTATCCAAACTTAAAGGAAGTTCAACTTATAGATTACAAGGTTAGGATTGTGAATGAATCTGAGGGAACATCCGCAAAGGTCCGAGTGCTGATAGAATCAACGGACGGAAAGAGGAAGTGGGGAACGGTGGGTGTTTCAGAGAACATAATAGAGGCATCCTGGATAGCCCTCACAGACAGCCTTGTGTATAAGCTGATGAAGGATGAGGAGGAAATGCAGTGAAGTGGTTGATTCTCAAAAGGTCTAAAATTAGAGTTTTTGGTAAAAGTGGAAAAACACTACCTAAGGGTTTTCAGGAAGAGCACACCGCCTTTCTTCATAATCTTCTGACAAACGACATAAAAGGTATGAAGCCTTACACTTTGACCTACAACCTTTGGCTAAAGCAAAATGGCTTTCCCATTGAAGATTTTTTTGTGTATAAGCTTGAAGACAGCTACATTTTGGACACGGGAGGAGAAAGCAACAGAATAATCGCTGAGTTTGAAAAACTAAAGCTTTCTCTGAAGGTCTATTTTCAGGACCTGACCGAAAGCTACAGACACCTTTTCGTCTTTGAAAAAGACAGTAAAGAGTGGATAGAAAAAACCTTTGGACAAGTTCCGCAGGAGGGCAGTTTTTTTGAAAAGGACGGTATTTTTGTAGCCAACAATCCCATAAGGATTAGAGAAGAGGGCTTTGACATCTTTGGCAAAATAGACGATGTTTTGGAACTTTTGCCAAAAAGTGAAACGATCTCAGAAGAGGAGTTTGAGGATTTGAGGATAGAGAGAGCTATACCAAAGATAGGTAAAGAGTTGAGAGATGGTTTTTCGCCTTTGGAAGCAGGTCTTTTACAAACCGCCATAAGCCTTACAAAGGGCTGTTATGTAGGTCAAGAAGTCATAGCCAGGATATACTACAAGGGAAGACTACCAAGGACTTTAGCCCTATTCCAAGTTCAAAACGTAAAGGAAGGAGAAAAGATAGTAGAGGGGGACAAGGACATAGGTATTATCACATCGGTATCCAGAAAGGGTTTAGCTTTGGGATATGTGTTATTTGCCAAGGCGGAGAAGGGTAAAGAATACACAACGGAAAACGGACGAGCAGTTTTGCTTGAAACCTTAACTCAGGAAAAGCCTTAGCCAAGCTTTGAAGAATAGGCTTTTGTAGGTATATTCTCCGGTAAGAAGTTTGTAATAGGCTTTGAGCGCACCTTTTTTGCCCCACATGTAAGCCCATTTCTGAAATTGGTAAGCAATCCTTGCGATCCTTCCCGCATATATTAGCTCCTTTATCATGGGTTTGGATAGCCTTTTGTATTCCAAATTGGGATTTGAAGGATTAGTAATAATTGCCCTTACCGCTAAGATTGCGCCATAGAGCGCATAGTAAATTCCTTCCCCAAGGAGTGGATCTACGCAGTTAGATGCATCTCCCACCAAAAGGACCCTCCCACTGCCACTGTGGAAATCCTTTTCTTTTTCCAAAAAGGGTATGTGCCAGCCATGGATCCTTGAGCTTTCTTTCAAGCCAAGCCTTTTTGTATAAACCTTTAGGATCTCCAAAAGCTCATCCTTGCCAGCGGATGCAATTCCCACGCTGTTTGGGAAAACCCAAGCATAGCCCCTTTCCACAAGCCCTACGTCTATTCTCACCTCCTGATCTAACCCTGTTTCGGAAAAGAACTCCAAAGACCTGAAAAACTTATCCTTTTTATAACCAAGAGCTTTTGCAACCTTTGAATAAAAGCCGTCTGCTCCTATTAAAAACTCCGCTTCTACCTTTCCCCTACTCGTTAAAATTTCCATCCTTTTACCTTCGTTAAATCCCAAAAACTCACATCCATCCCAAACTTCAGCGCCAGCCTCCAAAGCCTTCTTTACCAAAAAGTAGTCAAATTCGGACCTATCCACTATGTAAGCCAAAGGTTTAAAACAGCTAAAAGTAAAGGATTCTTCACCTTTATAACCAAGAGTTCCCATTCTTATGGTGTGTTTTATCAAACTGTCCCAACCCGTAGGCAATAGTTTTTCTACCCTTGCAGAAAGACATCCTGCGCACAGTTTAAATCTTGGAAGCGCCCTTTTCTCTATAAGCAAAACCTTTAGCCCACTTCTTGAAAGCTCGTAGGCACTCATGGCACCCCCAGGACCACCACCTACCACAACCACATCAAACCTCATCTTTCCTCCACAAACAAAGAAAACACTTCAAGGTTAAACCTTTTCCTCAGCTCTCCCCTTACCATAAAGCTAAGGGTGGTTTTGTCATTTTTAAACTGTGCATACTTTTTTAGTATTTCCTTTTTTTCTTCTTCCGGCAGACTATCCCAAAGGTGTTTGTAAAGTTTTTTTTCGAGTTCCATAAGTATCTCTTCCGCCTCTACTTTGCTTTTTGGATTCACCTCCGGCACTTGAATAAACTGCTTCAATCTTTCCAGCTTTCTTTTAAACCTTTCTTGCCAATCTTCTACACTTTGTTTCAGAATAGCTCTTTTCCTTATTTGTTGGATATGTTTTAAAGCAAAAAATGCGGGAGTTTTCTGTCTCCTTTCCGGAGGAATGTTTGCGTAAAATTTTTCTATTCCCTTTTTTATTACCTCCAAAGGATACTTCTCTTCTTCCAATCTTTTCAAAAACCACCTTTCCCTTGGAGACAAAAATACCTCCCCTTTAAGCTTTAGTATTAACTCCACTATTTCTGAGTAAGGACTATTTGAAAAGTCTTTTTCACACCTCACTTAACAAACCTTTTAGACTATACTTCTTTTGTTCTCCGGTGTGTAAGTTTTTTATAGATATGCTTTCTTCCTTCATCTCATCCTCGCCGACGATGACCGCATAGTCTGCCTTCAACTTGTTCGCGAGTTCCAACTGCTTTTTTACACTGCTCCTTTTGTAAGAGAGTTCTACCCTTTTGCCCCTTTCCCTCAAAAGCTCACATACCTTGAGGGCATAGCCTATGGTATTTCCTATCGGTATAACAATGTAAAGGGGAGGCTTTTTTGGTAATTCCTTCAAGAGCATACTGAGACGCTCCACGCCTACCGCAAAACCTACAGCGGGAGTAGGCACTCCACCCATCTCTTCAACAAGATAGTCATACCTACCACCTGCTATCACTGTTATTCCTAACTCCTGTGATACGATCTCAAAAACTGTCTTAGTGTAGTAATCCAACCCTCTTACTAAGTTTGGATTTTCAACGTAAGGAATACCAAGACTTTCTAAGTAATCAAGAAGCTCTTTGTGGTGTTTTTCACAGTCTTGGCAGAGAAAGTTTAACGTCTTGGGAGCTTCCTTTACCGCCTCTTTACAGGTAGGAACCTTGCAGTCAAGCACCCGAAGAGGATTCCTGTCCTTTCTGTCTATACAATCCTGACATAAGGCACCCGCTATGCGGTTTAAATACTCCACAAGGGCCTTTCTGTAATTAGGCCTGCATACTCTGCATCCTATGGAGTTTATTTCCACAGAACAGTCTATATTTAGCTCCTTCAGGATTTTGTAAGATATGTTTATTACCTCCGCATCTGCCAAAGGGTCCGAAATTCCAAATACTTCAGCACCAATTTGATGGAACTGTCTGTATCTGCCCGCTTGGGGTCTCTCATACCTAAACATAGGACCTTCGTAGAAAAGCTTAGTGTAAGGTTTCAAGGCAAAGAGCCTATGCTGGATAAAGGCTCTAACAACACCTGCGGTCCCTTCCGGTCTGAGTGCCAAAAGCCTTCCTTTCTTATCTGGGAACACGAACATTTCCTTCTGAACTATATCGGTAGCCTCCCCTATGCTTCTCTGAAACACTTCTGCATACTCAACTACAGGTAGGATGACTTCTTCAAAGTTGTGAAGTTCAAGAATCCTTCTTACAGCACGCCTTACTGCATTAAACTTATCAAGCTCCTCTCCGAATATGTCGTGAAAACCTCTAACGCTTATGAATTCTGCCATACAGTCTAAAATTATAAGTAAATCTCTTGCGATAGCTCACTTTCTTTACCTATACCAATCCTATTTAGAATAGCCTTACCTCTTAGAGAATCTTTGGGTATGATAATCTCTCTGTTAGATCCCACCACCTTTATTTCCTTATCCGAGATCTCTATATACTTAGGGATTTCTTTGTTATCAAAGAAAAATATCCCCTTGTCTTTGAGTGCTTCTTCGTAAATAATCATCGCTTACCTCCTTTCTTAAGGATTTTAGCCAAAAGTCCGGTTTATACTATGATTTTTGTCTGAAAGGTTTAGACTATAATTATTTAGCTTAGTGGAGGAGAAATGCCACGTTTGTTCAGAAGAATAAAGGAAATCAGAGGGTTTATTAGGGATGTAAAGTGTGAAGGTAACAACGTGTCCGTGGGTTTTGTGCCTACGATGGGTTATTTACACAAAGGACACATGGAGCTTATAAAGCTTTCAAAACTGCAGAACGATATTACAGTTGTAAGTATATACGTAAATCCACTCCAGTTTGGGGCGGGGGAAGACTTTGATCGGTATCCAAGAGATTTGGACAGGGACCTTGAGCTTTGTGCAGAAGCAGGGGTAGATGTGGTATTTGCTCCAAGCGACGAGGAGATGTATCAAGAACTTCCAATCACAAAAATAGAAATTCCAGGTTTAACAGACAAGCTGGAAGGCCTTTACAGACCTGGACACTTTAACGGCGTTGCTATTGTGGTGTTAAAACTCTTCAATATAGTTCAGCCTACCAGAGCTTACTTTGGAGAAAAAGACTATCAACAGCTAAAGGTTGTGGAAAGATTAGTAAAAGATCTATCTATTCCCGTAGAGATTATCCCTGTGCCTACGGTAAGAGAAGAGGATGGCCTTGCTTGCAGTTCAAGAAACGTCTATCTTAGTCCAGAAGAAAGACAAAGTGCATTGGCTATATACAAGTCTTTTTTACTGGCTCAAAAACTCTTTCAAGGTGGAAACACGGAGGCTGCTCTGCTAAAGCAGGCAATCAGAGAATTTCTTTTAAAACACCCCCATGTAAGCAAAATTGATTACGTGGAAATAACAGATGAGAATTTAAATCCGGTTAATGAAGTGAAAGAAGGAGATAGAATTCTTGTGGCTGTTTACGTGGGCAACACAAGACTGATAGACAACTGGAGGATAAGCCATGAGGAAGTATGAAGGTATGCTTACAGCCAGAGGAGTAAAGGTCGGGATTGTAGCAAGCAGGTTTAACCATGCAATAGTGGAAAGGTTAATAGAGGGTGCAATAGACTGCTTTTTAAGACACGAGGGAAAAGAGGAGGATTTAACCTTGGTCAGAGTGCCGGGATCTTGGGAGATTCCCATGGCGGTCAAAGAGCTATTGCTCAAGGAAGATGTTGAAGGAGTAGTAGCTCTTGGAGTTCTAATAAGAGGTGCTACTCCCCATTTTGACTACATAGCCAATGAGCTATCAAAGGGTTTGGCTATGTTAAGTTTGGAGCACAGAAAACCTGTATCCTTTGGTGTTATCACTGCGGACACACTGGAGCAAGCTATAGAAAGGGCTGGAACAAAGCATGGAAACAAGGGATGGGACGCCATGCTCTCGGTAATAGAGATGATAAACCTCTTCAAAGATATAAGATGATTTATAAAACAAAAGCGAGAGAAGACGCTTTTTTAGTTCTTTACCAGTGGGACATAAAGGGAGGGAACATAGAAGAAATTATAGAAGAATACATAGCTATGAATAAGATAAAACACGAAGAAAGGAGAAGATACTTGAGGAAACTCTTAAGAACCTACTTCAATCACGCTGAAGCTGTTGATAAACAAATAGCAGACAATCTTGAAGGTTGGGACTTTGATAGATTGGGCTACATAGAGAGAAATATCCTTAGGTTGATTTTCGCCGAATTGCTTTATATAAAAGTAAAATATCCCGTACTTGTACTTTCTGATTACCTTAAAATAACCACCAAGTATGCAGGAAAAACACCAGCAAAATTCATAAATGGCGTTATATCAAAGCTAAATCTATCAAACACCCCCTCTAATCCTGCGGAAAATACTTAAACCTTCTCCTTATTTACCTCTTCACCCTTTACCTCTTTGATCTTTTTTTCTTCTTCCGTTTCACCAGATAGGGCTTTCTTGAAATTTCTGATACCTTCGCCTAAGCCCCTTCCCACTTCGGGTAATTTGGAGGCACCAAATAGAAGGAACACTATAAGCAGTATTACCAACAACTCAGTTAGATTAGGCATGTGAAACATTGTATATTACCTCCTTAGGTATGATTTTAACCATTCTACAGTTTTTTTCAACCCATCTTTTAAACTTGTCTTAGGTTCCCAACCCAGAAGCTCCTTAGCCTTTCTGATGTCAGGACATCTTCTTTTTGGATCCTCTTCCCTTCCTTTTAGCATCTGTATAGGTGAGTTAGAATTTGTTATTTCCAACACAAGCTTTGCAAGGTCCAATATGCTTATCTCTTCAGGATTGCCTAAGTTAATGACCTGACCCTTTAAGTGGTCCGTAATAGAAAGCTTAAAAATACCATCCACTAAATCTTCTATGAAGCAAAAACTCCTGGTTTGACTTCCATCTCCATAAATTGGAATAGGCTCACCCTTTAAAGCTTTAGAGAGAAAAGTGGGAATTACCCTACCGTCATCCATTCTCATCCTCTCGCCGTAGGTATTAAATATCCTTGCTATTCTGACATCTACTTTATGCTCTCTCCAATAAGCCATGCACAGAGCTTCCGAAAATCTCTTAGCTTCTGAATATACGCTTCTTACACCTACGGGATTTACATATCCCCAGTAATCTTCCCTTTGGGGATGAACCTGCGGATCTCCGTAAACTTCGGAAGAGGATGCAAAAACATACCTTGCGGACTTTAGCTTGGCAAGTTCTAAGGTGTTTAGCGTTCCTAAGGAATCTACTTTCATCGTATGTATTGGATAGTTCATGTAATCTACCGGTGAAGCAGGACAGGCAAAGTGTAGTATCAAATCCAAAGGTCCATCTATGTATAGGTAATTTACCACGTTATAATGGATAAACTTGAATTTTGGATGTCCGATAAGATGGGCTATGTTGTCCGGACTTCCTGTTATAAAGTTGTCTATTCCGATGACTTCAAAGCCTTCTTTTAAAAATCTATCGCACAGATGGGATCCAATAAAGCCAGCGCAACCGGTTATCAAAACTCGCACGATGAAATTATATTAAAACATAGTGTAGTGTAAAATAATTGATATGGGCAAAGTGCTTGTTTTATACGATTCAAGAACAGGAAATACTGAAAAGATGGCTTTTTTAGTAGCAGAAGGTGCAAAAAGGGTGGAAGGAACGGAGGTAAGAGTTAAAAAGGTAGATGATGCGACAAAAGAGGATGTACTTTGGGCTGATGGGCTTGCGGTTGGTTCCCCTACAAACATGGGGGTCATCTCTTGGAAACTAAAAAGGTTTTTTGACGATGTTTTGGGAGAGCTTTGGGGAGAGATAGACGGGAAAATTGCCTGTGCCTTTTCCTCTTCAGGTGGTTGGGGTGGTGGAAATGAAACTGCCTGTATGTCTATACTTACAGTGCTTATGAACTTTGGCTTTTTAGTCTTTGGAGTAACTGACTATGTAGGCAAGAAATTTACCCTTCACTACGGAGCGGTTATAGCTGGTGAGCCAAGAACAGAAGAAGAGAAGGAAGCTTGCAGAAGACTTGGAGAAAGGCTTGCCCAGTATGTAGCTATCTTCTTTGACGGCAAAAAGGAGCTTTTGGATTATGTAAGAACCTTTGAGGGAAAGTTTAAAGATTGAACACTTTTCTAAGTTCTTCCAAATATTTTTGTTTGCCCAAGCAAACCAAGAATAACTTATGCAAGGGTTTATAGTCAGTGTAAAATATTTTGGAAGGAGGTTTTATTATGAAAAATCCTCTTGATCTTCAGCTTCTTGAGGAGCTTTCCAACTTAGAGTATTATATTGTAAAGACTCCTATCAACTCAAAGGATTTTTGGAAAGAGTGGCAAGAGAAATTTTCCAGAGCTTATATGGCAAGAGTTGCAACGAAGAAGCTCTTGAAAAGCAAAAAGATGAGCTACGAAGATATTTCAAAGTATAAGTCTATACTTACCGCCTATGAGGATATACTCCACTACTTGGAAATTTTGAAAGCCCTTGCACTACATTTAAGAGGGTTTTATCCTGCAGGACAGGACGTAGAGTTTGACGACGAAGATATTGATATAGATTTTTAGGAGGCTAAAAAAATGCCCTTTGGCAAAAAAACTCTGAGAGATGTAGATGTCTTTGGTAAGAAAGTATTGGTTAGGGTAGACTTTAACGTGCCCATAGATGAATTTGGCAACATAGAAGATGATACGCGTATAAGGTCTTCTTTGCCGACTATTGAATACCTTTTGGATGCAAAGGCTAAGGTAATTCTGATGTCCCATCTTGGAAGACCAAAGGGGAAAAGGGATCCTAAGTTTAGCCTTGCTCCTGTTGCAAAGAGACTCTCTCGGTATCTCAACAGAGAGGTCAAGCTTGCCCCCGCATGCGTAGGGGAAGATGTAAAAAAGATGGTTCAGGAGTTAAAGGAAGGAGAGGTGCTACTTCTTGAAAACCTACGCTTTAATCCTGGAGAGGAAAATAAGGATGAGGAATTTGCCAAAGAACTTGCGAGTTATGGAGAGGTTTATATAAATGATGCCTTTGGCACCTGCCACAGAAAGCACTCATCGGTTTATTTGGTTCCTAAGTTTCTTAAGCCTGCGGTGATGGGCTTTCTTTTGGAAAAGGAAATAACATACTTTGAAAGGGCTATGGTCAATCCCCAAAGACCAGTAGTTGCCATCATAGGTGGCGCAAAGGTGTCTTCTAAGCTTGGTATTCTGAAGAACTTGCTTAGAAGAGTGGATAAGCTTTTTGTGGGTGGAGCAATGGCATTTACTTTCATAAAGGCTATGGGTTATCCGGTGGGTAACTCTTTGGTTGAGCATGAGCTTTTGGAAACTGCAAGGGACATAATAGACGTAGCAAAAAAATTGGGAGTTAAGTTTTACCTACCGGTTGATTTTGTGGTAGGCACGGAAATATCAGATCAGACACCTACAAAAGTGGTCCCTTGGCAGGAAATACCTGAAGGATGGATGGGCTTGGATATAGGACCTGTTTCTGTAAGTCTTCTGAAGGAGGTAATCTCTGACGCTCAGACTATAATCTGGAACGGTCCTATGGGAGTTTTTGAGTTGGATAGGTTCAAAGATGGCACTTACGAAACCGCAAAAATGCTGGCACAGTCCTCCGCCCTAACAATAGCAGGTGGAGGGGATACGGACCATGCCATACATAAGGCAGGTGTTTATAACGCCATAGACTTTGTTTCTACGGGTGGTGGAGCCTTTCTTGAACTTTTGGAAGGAAAAACCCTTCCGTGCATTGAAGTTCTGGACGATAAAGCTTAACTTTAGAGTATGATTCAAAGAAGAAAAACAAGGCAAATCAGCGTAGGTTGGGTGAAAGTAGGCGGTTCTGCACCAATAGTGGTGCAGTCTATGACATCTACAAAAACCCACGATGTGGAAGCTACTCTGTCTCAAATAAAAAGATTGGCTCAGGCGGGATGCGAGCTGATAAGGGTCGCAGTTCCTCACCAAGAAGACGTAGAAGCGCTACCTGATATAGTCAAAAATTCCCCCATCCCCGTTATAGCGGACATTCACTTTGCACCCTCCTATGCCTTTAAGTCTATGGAAGCTGGTGTCCATGGAATACGAATAAATCCAGGAAACATCGGCAAAGAGGAGATAGTAAAAGAGATAGTAGAAGAGGCTAAGAAAAAGGGGGTTGCAATTCGCTTAGGGGTAAATTCAGGATCCCTTGAAAAAGACCTTTTGGACAAATACGGATACCCAAAAGCAGAGGCGCTTTTTGAAAGTGCGGTCAGGTGGTCCGAAAAGTTTGAAAAGTGGGGGCTTTACAACTTCAAGGTATCTATAAAAGGTTCGGATGTTTTGGAAAACATAAAAGCCAACGAACTCTTTGCAGAGAAAACAGACATACCACTGCACATAGGAATAACAGAGGCGGGCATGGGCTTAAAGGGCATAGTAAAGTCCTCTGTAGGCATAGGCATACTGCTTTACAAAGGTATAGGAGATACGATAAGGGTTTCTTTGACGGATGACCCAGAAGTGGAAGTAGAAACCGCTTATGCCATACTTCAATCTCTGGGGCTAAGAAGGAGGGGTATAGAAATCATAGCCTGCCCCACCTGCGGTAGAATAGAGGTAGATTTGCCTAAGGTAGTTAAGGAAGTGGAGGAAAAATTAAAGGGCTTGGATAAACCTCTGAAGATTGCCATAATGGGGTGTGTGGTCAATGCCATAGGGGAGGCAAAAGAGGCAGATCTTGGGCTTGCGTGTGGGAAGGGTTTTGCTTGGCTATTCAAAGACGGAAAACCTATAAAGAAAGTAAGCGAAGAAAATATGGCAAAAGCTCTATTGGAGGAGGTTTTAAGCTATGAAAGAAAAAGAGAAGTATGAGAGGCTTTTAGAAAGGGCTCAGCTGATAGACAAAAACGTTCAGATAAATTTTGTAATGCTTGATCTAAATCCGAAGTGGATGAAGTGCAGAAGAACAAGAAGACTTGTCTTTCAATTTCACAAGCTTGGTCAAGAGGAAGGTATGACCGCCTGTGGGCTAAAGCTTGAAAAGTATCAAATATTACCAGAAAGACAGGAAAATTTGGTTATAACTCAGGTAAATATGATGCTTGGAGGACTTGGTGTTTTGGTCTTCTTTGACCTTTGTCCTCAATGCTTTGGCAACGTAAATAGATGTTCTCCAGAAGTTTGATGTAGTTTAATCGTAAATTGCTTGACATTGTCAAACCACTCCATATATTCAAACTTATGGAGGAAATAATAAATGTAATGGCAAGGGGACTGATAGCTCTGCCGAGCGACATAAGAAAGAAACTAAACCCGAAAGAGGGAAACATAGTAAAGGTGCAGGTTAAAAACAATCGGATCATCTTAGAGAACGAAGTAGGGATATACGCCATAAGGGGAAGCATTGAAAATGCAAGCTATGTTGAAAGGAGCTTTGCCTAAATACTCCAAAAGGATTTAAAAAAAGAAAGGAGGGGTAAAGATGGAAGTAAGCTTGAAACCATTCGCACCAAAGGTTTTGCCACCTAATTACACCCCTGGTGTAGATAGTATGAGCTCCGAAGATTTTCTAAAAATATATCTGGAGACGCTAAGATATCAGGATCCTTTCCAAGCACAGGACCTTTCAAAGATGTTAGACGATGTGGTCAAGTTAAACCAAGTTAGGTTTTTTAACGACATAAGATCTTTTACCGAAGGTATAAAGGCTCTCTTCAACCAATCTACCCTAATTTCCAGTCTTTCCCTAGTGGGTAAGGATGTTGTTTTTTCGGTTGATGAGGTTAGCACGCTAAAGGAAGGAAAATACACTCTTCTTTCTTCGGAAGATATAAACGATGTGGTCGTTAAGTTTATGGATGGAGATACGGTAGTGAAAGAGTTAAGGATGGACCTTAAAAAGGGTTTAAATGAACTCAGTTTGGATGGCTTTCCAGGAGGGCAGTTTAAAGTTAAGATATACAAAGACGGAATGGAATATCCTTACGTGCAAGTTGGCTTGAGGGGTGTTATAAAAGCTGCGGCAGTTATAAACGGAGAGCTTCTTTTTGAGCTTGCCGATGGTAGCTTACTAAGCCCGTCAAAAATAATATACATAGGGGGTGCTTAACCATGATGAGAAGCTTTTTTAACGCAGTTACAGGACTCAACGCATACAGAACTTGGATGGACATAACCTCTGATAACTTAGCTAACGTAAATACCATAGGCTTTAAGGGAAGCAGGCCCGTCTTTCAAGATGTGATATCTTCAGTTACTATAGGCCTAAATACTGTGACGAACACTATGAAATCTACCACGTATGGGGCAGGTATTTTGGTGGATAGCACGCAGAAGCTCTGGACCATAGGCAACTTTAAACAGACAGGTGTAAATACAGACCTTGCTATACAAGGTAGAGGTCTTTTTATAATTAAGGATCCGATAAGCAACACGTTCTATTACACCAGAGATGGGCAATTCAGACTTAGCAGGGATGGTTATATGGTAAACTCTGGTGGTTTAAAACTACAGGGTTTTAGAGTGGATGAGAAGGGAAGGACCATAGGTACTGGGCTTGAGGACATACACGTTATACAACAACTTCCTCCAAAATCCACAGGAACAATCACCTTTTTACAACCTTCCAATTTAAACGCTGACGCTGCCGTGCCAGCAACACCCTTTGACCCAAACGATCCAACTTCCTACAATTACAAATACACCATAACAATATACGACAGTTTGGGCACTCCCTATCAGGCGGACCTATTTTTTAGAAAATCAGCAACAAATATGTGGGAAATTTACCTGCGCTCGGACATTAATCCCAGCACTGCTGGTTATGAGCTGTCAGGTAATTGGACAAATGTGCAGTTTGATCCTTCTGGTAAGTTGATTTATGACGGCGATGTAGTTAGAGAACCATCCCCTGACGGAAGAAGCTTTTTGTATTATTTAAACCCTGCTTCCTTAACTGTTCCTACTACTACACCCAGCGGAGGAACCTTTCCAGCTGCTGCAGATTGGCGCATATACGTAGGTGAAACGCCCCAAGTAGGTGCCCCAAATATTGGAGATCCAATATCAAATTCCTACATTACTCAATACTCTGCAGATTTCATAGTAACCGCAGACCAAGACGGATACGCCAAGGGGGACCTGGTGGATGTTTATGTTCTTTCCGAAGACGGTGCAGTAGTGGGTGTATACTCCAACGGCAAATCCTTACCTCTTTACAGGGTAGCCATAGCTGTTTTCCCCGATCCGGAGGAGCTTATAAAGAAGGGTGCTAACCTTTATACTTCTATTTCTACACCAACAATAATGGCACCGGGTGGTGCAGAAAAAGTCCGCTCTGGTATGTTGGAGATGTCAAATGTGGATATAGCTACGGAGTTCATAAACCTAATTTCCGCTCAAAGGTCATATCAAGCAAACGCCAGAACAATAACCGCAACAAATGCCATACTTGATGATACAATAAACTTGGTCAGATAACCTTAGAAACTGGGTAAAAGGGAGGGAAGCTTAGAGAGGGGAAGGTGAGTGTTGTTCTTGTTAATCCTTTCTATCTGACTTGGTACCGCTTCTGTAGTATAATCAAAAAAATTAATTAATCAAGGAGGTTTAAGCTATGCTAACCCCAGAGCAGTTGGCTATACTTAAGGAGAAGCTTGAGCAAGAAAAAGAAAAGCTGTTAGAGCGGTTCAGAAAGATAGAAGACACTCAAAGTAGAATAGGCGAGCAGATAAGGGAACCCGGAGATCAAGAAGATTTGAGCCAAATGACCTATACCCAAGAAATACTGGATAATCTATCTGCCAGAGAGATGTTCGTGATAAAGGAAATAGATTATGCATTGCAGAAAATACAGGCGGGAACTTATGGGGTATGCGAATACTGTGGTGAATACATAGAATACGAAAGACTTTTAGCCATTCCTTGGACAAGATATCATGCTCACTGTGCAGAGAAGGCAGAAGAAGAGGGAATTATCCCAACTTATACACCTATGATATTTGAAGGCACACTACCTGAGGAGATGGAGATTCAAAGAGAAGACATCACAGAAGCATGAACTTTGATTTTTACCTTCCTGTTGAAATAATATTTGGCAGAGGAAGGATTAAAAGTCTTGGAGAGGTAGCAAAAAGATACGGATACAGAGCTATCATAATAACCGGAAGAAAAAGCGCTAAGGAAAATGGTGCTTTGGAAAAAGCTTTAGGCTCCCTTAAAAGTTGGGGAGTGGAAAAGGTAATCGTCTACGACAAGGTAGAACCAAATCCGACAGATAAGATAGTGAATGAGGCAAGCCAAATAGTGGTTGAAGAAAAAATAGATTACATAGTAGGTTTGGGGGGAGGTAGTGCATTAGATACCGCAAAAGCGGTTTCTATAGTTTCTTCCAATGAAGGTTACGCTTGGGACTATGTTAATTATCCAGAAGGTCCGAGACTTATTCCCTATCTTAACAGACCGGTAATATGCATACCTACAACTGCAGGAACAGGGAGCGAAGTGAATCGCTATTCGGTGATATCAAACCCTATCAGAAAGGAAAAGTTGGTTATATCCCACTCTCTGAACTATCCGAAAGTAGCCTTAATAGACCCAGAGCTTTGCCTTTCTATGAGCCCAAAGCTTACCGCCATTACCGGAGTAGATGCTTTCATCCACGCCCTTGAGTCTCTCACAAACAAAGTGGAAAACGTCTTTGCGGATGAATTGGCCATAAGGGCTCTGAGGATAATAAAAGAATGGTTGCCTGTGGCAGTTTCGGAACCGAGTAACCTCAAAGCAAGGGAATGGATGAGCTATGCTGCCATGCTTGCAGGTATTGCCATAGATAAAAAAAGGGTAGCGCTAATTCACGGTATGGAACATCCTGTCTCCGCACACTATCCAAACATAGCCCACGCCGAAGGGCTTGCCGCTTTGGCACCAGCTATAACTAACTTTAACTACAAAGGCAATCCCAAAAAGTATGCCTTGTTTGCAGAAATCATGGGATACGAACCTAAGCCTGAAAAGGCGGTTTCTGCAGTAGCAGATTTTTTAGAAAAGGTTGGTATGCGTGTAAGTCTTAAAGAGTTGGGAGTGGAAAAGGAAAAGCTTGAAAGGTTGGCAGAAGATACCTACATGCTCTCAAGGGGACTTTTTCCGATAAATCCTGTAGAGCCTTCAATGGAAGATATACTAAAGCTATACCAACAATCCTATGAAGGTTTTTAAGCTTCTTTTAGCACAAAGTTAAGCCTTGCCCTTTCTTCATCTACGGATACTAACTTTACCTTTACTTTATCTCCTAAGCGATAAACTTTTCCTGTTCTGTATCCTACCAGTCTGTGTGCCTTTTCGTCATATATGTATGTATCCCCTTCCAAGGAAGTTATGCTGACTAATCCCCTTACAAGGTAGTCTTTTAGCTCCACAAAGAACCCAAAAGATGTCACGCTCGTTATAATGCCTTCAAACTCTTCTCCTATTTTGCTTTTCATCAGCCTAACCTTTAACCTTTCTATCGCTTCTTTTTCTACTTTTTCAGCCAGATCCTCCTGAATGGACAAATGTTCGCCGACAAATTCCAAATACTCCACCGTTTTTTGATAGTCTATTTTTTCTCCACGTAGAGCCTTCTTTAAAAGTCTATGAACCACTAAATCTGCATACCTTCTGATAGGTGAGGTAAAGTGTGCGTATCCGTCGCTTGCAAGTCCAAAGTGTCCCAAGTTGTGCGGAGAATACTTTGCCTTCATCATACTACGCAATGTTAAAAATCTTACCAAGTTTTCTTCATCTCTTCCTTCAAAGTCTTCTATTACTTTTTGAAAAAACTTTGGTTCAAGGGAGAGTTTTTTAACTTTGTATCCAAGACCCTCAAGGATTTCAAGTAAGTTTTCTACTTTTTTCATATCTGGTTTTTCATGAATTCTGTAAAGACACGGGTATCCTACAGTCTCAAGGTGCTTTGCTACCGTTTCGTTGGCAGAAATCATAAAGTGTTCTATTATTCTGTGGGCTATGTGACGTTGATAGGGGACTACTGCGGTAGGCTCTCCGTATTCATCCACTATTACTTCTGCCTCTGGTAGGTCAAAGTCTATACTACCCCTTTCCCATCTTCTGTAAGAAAGGATCCTATACAGATCTTCCATTAATCTCAAAGGTTCTATAAGATAGGGATATTTCTTTTCAAGGGCTGGGTCCCCTACTATTAACCTAAGGGCTTCATCATAAGTCAGTCTTGCTTTACTTCTTATTATGCTTTCGTATATGTCATACCAAAGCAGATCCCCTTTTGAATTAAAAACCATTTCGCAGGTAAAGGCAAGCTTGTCTTCTTCTGGTTTAAGACTGCAAAGGTCTGCAGAAAGTTTTTCAGGGAGCATATGAAGTGCTCTGTCTGGAAGATAGAAAGTAAAACCTCTTTCAAAGGCTTCTTTATCAATGGCTGAGCCTTCTTTTACAAAATAAGAAACATCTGCTATGTGCACCCAAAGACGATAGTAACCTTCTGGCGTTTTTTCTATTGCTACCGCATCGTCGAAGTCCCTCGCCTTTGGAGGGTCTATTGTAAAGCATAGGTTGTCTCTTAAGTCTCTTCTCCTTTTAAGTTCTTTTTCCCAATCAATAAACAACTTTTCTGCTTCTTTCAGAGTTTCTGGTTTATGTTCAGTGGGTAACCTGTACTTGTATATTAGTATATCAACTATAAGATTTCTCTCTTTTGGGTCTCCCAAAATCCGTTTTACCTTGCCAGCCATAGGAAAGTTTTTGGAAGGATAACGGGTTATTTCCACAAGCACTATATAACCATCTTTTAGATCCTTACATGCTTCTGTTGGCAACATCACCGTGTGAAAACTATTTTCATCTAAGGGTATTCCATAGCATGCTTTTTTTGTCTTTCTAATGGAACAGACTATTTCTTTTTTCCCCCTCTTTAGAACTTTTAGAACTCTTATTTCCTTCTTCCCTTCAAACTCCACTACCTTAGCTCTTATTTTGTCCCCGTGCAAAAGCTTTTCCATTTCAAAGGGAGGGATGTAAAGATCCTTTTTCCCCTCTCCCAACGAAAGAAAGCCAAAACCATTGGGATTTGCAATTACTGTGCCAACAACTACGTCCTCTTTAGCTAATTTATATTTTCCATTGCTAACAGTTATAAGACCTTTCTTTTTAAGTTTTTTGAGGATTTTTTTTAGTACCTTTCTGCCTTTTTTATCTACAGAAAAGTGTTTAACAAGCTCACTGAAGTTTAAGGGCTTTCTCTTTAGTGCTTTTATTATGTCTTCTTCCTTAAAGAAACTTTCTTTCATGATAGATGCATAATATTTTAAAGCTTTTTTCCCAAACCGCCATCCAAAGACAAAAGAAATAAAATTAAACTATGGATTGGACACAAACGCTAACGATCATAGCGAGTATAGCTGGAATTATCACAGGATACGCTTTCCTTTTAAACAAACGCATTGATGACACCAACAGGCGAATAGACGACCTAAGGGAGGACTTAAACAGAAGAATGGACAGGCTTGAAGATGAGCTAAAAGAGATACGCATGCTTTTGTATAAGGTTTTAGAGGTTCCTCATAAGGAGGAAAAATGATGGACTGGACACAAACGCTGACGATAATAGCAAGTATGGCTGGAATTTTGACAGGCTATGCCTTTCTTTTGAACAAGCGAATAGATGACCTAAGGGAGGACTTGAATAGAAGAATGGATAGGCTGGAGCATAGAATGGATAGGTTGGAGCAGAGGATGGACAAACTTGAAGATGAGCTAAAAGAGATCCGTATGCTTTTGTATAAGGTTTTAGAGGTTCCCCACAAAGAGGAAAAGTGATGTATTGGATACAGACGCTAACGATCATAGCAAGCGTGGCGGGAATTACCACGGGATATGCTTTCCTTTTAAACAAACGTATTGATGACACCAACAGGCAAATAGACAAGCTCGAAGAAGATGTTAGAGAAATAAAAAGAGATATAAAGGATATAAGGAAAGAATTTACAGAGATCCGCATGCTTCTATACAAAGTTTTAGAGGTTCCTCATAAAGGGGAGAAATAAAACCTTTCTCCTTCACGCTTGTATCACGTTAGCAAACTTTAAATGGATTATCCTTTTAACTTACCAGGAGGACTGGAAAATGAGGAGGATTTTACTCCTTTGTCTGGTGGTATTGATATCTTTCAGCACCCAAAAATCTTATAGTGCAAGTATGTCTGATTACTGCTACATACCTCCTACCGTAGGAACATCTGTGCCTCCTATTGTAATGCTTGTAATGAGCAGGGACCACAAACTTTATTATGAAGCCTATAACGACGCTTCGGACCTTGACGGAGATGGAAGGTTGGACGTAGGATACAAACATTCCATAGACTATTACGGATACTTTGATCCTTATAAATGCTATAGGTATCAAGGAAGCGGAGCTAATGCAAAATTCGTTCCAACGAGAAGGACAAACAACAAATACTGCGGTGGAGCTAACGAATGGAGTGGGAACTTCTTGAACTGGCTAACTATGGCACGTATTGATGTGTTAAGAAAAGTTCTTTATGGTGGATATAGGTCTACTGATAGTTCAAGCGAAACAATCCTTGAAGCTACTTACATTCCTCAGGATGCCCATAGCTGGGGAAAAGAATACGCAGGGTCAGATACTAGATTGTTAACACCTTTTGATCCACCTTCTCCTGGGAGACGACATCTCTTTTGTATTACCAGCACTTCAGTGGGAGATACGAGAAAAATAAGAGTAGCTCTAAATGATGGACATAGAATATGGGAGTGGGCTTCTTCAGAGAGAGCGGTATGTAGTGGACCTGGAACTCCTTCTAGATGGAGAAGAGGTCCTGTTGGGACAAGAAATGATATACAAGACTATTACATTAGGGTCAAAGTTTGCGATCCTTCTGTTGGACTTGAAGAGAATTGTAAAAGATATCCAGGTGGGACATATAAGCCAATAGGGCTTCTTCAAAAATATGGTGAATACGAAGATGGTGGAAAGTGGTGCAGTAAATCTCTTAAACCTTGTAATACAGATAGCGATTGTGATACGAGCACAGAGGGTCTTTGTATTGATAGGGCAAAAATGTATTTTGGTTTATTAACAGGTTCTTACACTAAGAACCTAAGCGGTGGAGTTCTAAGAAAAAATATCTGGACTATTCAGGATGAATTAAATCCAAATACTGGTATATTTCAAACTTCAGAAAATGTTCCTGGGAACATAATTCTAACCTTAGATAGGATGACTGTGGTAGGTTTTAGATATTCTGATTACTCTTATCAAGATCCATCTGGAGGATCCTGTGGTTGGATTACGAACGCTCCATTATCAGAAGGACAATGTAGAATGTGGGGCAATCCTATTGCAGAGATGATGTATGAAGCTGTAAGATACCTTGCAGGTAAGAGCTCTCCAACATCTGATTTTACCTATTCTGGAAGTCAAGATAGCGGGCTGAACTTGCCTAAACCAGATTGGGGGATAAGAAGTGGTTCAAGATATTACATGCCTTATGAACTATTTCCGATATGTTCAAAACCGTTTATGATAGTCTTCAGTGATCCTTATCCAAGCTATGATTCAGACAAGCTTCCTGGGTCAGCTTTTGGTGGTTCAAGTGGGGACTTGGTTGGATTAAATGTTTCAAATCTTGCAAACACCATCAGCACTTTTGAAGGAATAACTGGCAACTACTTTATTGGGCAAAGTGGTTCTTTCTATGATTTCATATGTTCTTCTAAGTCTGTATCCAGTCTTTCTAACATAAGAGGGCTTTGTCCAGAGGAACCTACAAAACAGGGAAGCTACTATTCTGCCAGTATAGCCTACTATGCAAACACGAGATTTAGAGATAACTTTTCTGGACGACAACCACCAAACTTAAAAACTTACTCTGTGGTTTTATCATCTCCGATACCAGATATAGCCATTAAGGTGGGTGATAAAGTGGTAAGGATTGCTCCACTTGCAAAAAGTGTAAGTGGATGCTTAGGTGTCTACAATAATTGCTTTCAAAAATGCACTGTAAGCAGGGATGGACATGGAAATTTAACTATCAGTGGATGCAGCTCAAATGCGTTTTGTCCTACGAATCAAATAGTTGATTTTTATGTAGAACAGGTTGATTACGATTCAAGCGGAAATTTAACTTATGCTAAGTTTAGGATAAACTTTGAGGATGTGGAACAAGGCGCAGACCACGACATGGATGCGGTGGTCTTGTATGAAATCAGACCAATCGGAAGTAATCAAATTGAAGTCAGATTAACCTCTGAGTATGCTGCTGGATGTATTGACCAAGTCTTGGGGTTCTTCATAAGTGGGACAACGGAAGATGGACAATGGCTTGTTGTGAAAGACAGAGATGTTCCTAACAGCGCTGATGGTGATACACCTTCCGTCATTGCCAACATGCCTTTAACTTGGAGTAGAACCTTTATGGTTTCTGGAACTACTGCTGGACAGCTCAAAGACCCACTATGGTATGCCGCAAAGTGGGGTGGATTTGATGATATGAATGGAAATGGTATTCCAGATTTACAAAGTGAATGGGATAAAGACGGGGACGAAGTACCTGATACTTATTTCTTTGTAGCTAATCCAATCAAAATGGAAGAATCTTTAACAAAAGTTTTTTCAGACATCCTCCGCAAAGCTTCCGCTGGTGCCACCGTTGCCACTTTAACCTCCAGAGCTTCGGTTTCTTCTGTAATAGTCCAACCCTACTTCTATCCCAAATACACAACCGCCGACGGAAAGGAAATATCCTGGATAGGCTTTTTGCGCTCTTTTTGGGTGGATACAAAGCAAAACTTAAGGGAGGATACCACGGCAGACAAAATCCTGAACCTTGTGGGTGTAGTCTTTGACAAAATATTTCAGTTCTTTTTTGATGCTTCCAGCAACGAAACAAAAGTCGCCATACTTCAAGGATCGGATGTATCCAGTTCTTGCACCAGAGAGAGTGTTATAGACTTTAACCAAGTTAGGCCTGTCTTTGAAAGTTCTTGCCAGCTTGCTCTCACAAGACAGCAGGATAGAATAATCTTATACAACAAAAACGGTACTCTTCACCCCTTCCAAACTGGAGAAACTGACATAAGGGATGCCTTCCAAGCAGTTGATAATACCATTGACCAGACAAAAGCGGACTGCATCATAAGATACATAAGGGGCGAGAATTTGAGCAATGATACAACATGCGGGAGCTTGAGCTACGTTAGAAGGGTCAGAGAGTTTGACACAACTACCTTTTCAAGCATCTGTCCAGGCTATAGCTCTTCGGGTGATGCAACGTGGAAACTAGGAGACATATACGCCAGCACTCCATCTGTAGCCGGCTCGGATCCTCTAAACATCTACCATCTAAGATATGGAGACAGAACCTATTTAGATTACATACGCACCGCTCAATACAAAAACAGGCCTTCTCTTCTATTTGTTGGTGCGAACGATGGCATGCTTCATGCCTTTAGGGTAGGGTATGTGAAGGAAACTGGAGATCCAGACACGCCAGTGAAATTAGTCAATGCTCCTGACAACGACTTAACAGATCTAATAGGAAGGGAAGAATGGGCTTTTATTCCAAAAAATGCCCTTCCTTACTTGGTGTGGCAAGGACATCCTGAATACTGCAGAGTTCCCACTGTAGATTATAGAACTTACGTCTTTGATGCGTCCATTGGTGGTCCTGAAAATTCGCCTAAGGATGTAAATAGCTGGAGAACAGTTCTTGTGGGAACTATGGGGTTTGGTGGTAAAGAGCTTGGCAATTACTCTTCCTCCGTGTTTGCCCTTAATATTACAAATTTGAGTAATCCCCAACTGCTGTGGGAAGTTTCTTTGCCTGACAAAACCCTCACCACGTCCCATCCTGCTGTAGTTCGTCTTGGAGACAGAAATAAAAACGGTGAGTGGTATGTGGTAATAGGCTCAGGTCCAAAGGACCCAGCTGGAGAAAGCTTCACAAATTCTCCCAAGCTTTATTTCATAAACTTAAGAACCGGCGACATAGTTAAAACCATAGATATTCCAATTCCCAACAACGTGTCAGCTGCGGTAGGTGATATAACGGTAGTAGATGTGGATAGCGACTATCAGGATGATGTTATCTACTTTGGAGCTTACGGTAAAGACAACAGTGGCAAATATTGGGGCAACTTCTACAGGCTTAGCCTCAGGTCTGGAAACAACTACAAAACGGTAAGTAGTCTAAGAAGTAATGATATATGCAACGTAGTTGATCTTGAAAGCTTTAAAACCGCTGGACACTCACCCCCAGTTTTTGGTGCAGCAAACTTTACAAAGGATGAAAACAACAAGCTATGGGTCTTTTTCGGAACTGGAAGATACTTGAGCCAAAATGACAAAACAATACCTTACAAAAATTACTTCATAGGTTTTAAGGACGATAATTGGAACGGTTCCTCCTGTGTTACTTACCGCAAAAATGACATGGAAAATGTTACTAATAGCACTACAGATGTAGTGGTGTCCGAAATAAAACAGATGTGTATGTGTGATAGTGCAGGGTGTGGTATGCGGGATGTGGTTTATAACACAACTACAACCATTGCTCACGCTGAACCGGTAAGAGGTTGGTATCACGAGCTCACCAACGAAGGCATATATTCCCAACCTTTAGTGCTTGGTGGCATAGTGGATGCGCTAACCTTTGTGCCACCTCAGGATATATGCGAGTTTGGTGGCTCTTCCAATTTGATTGTGGTTTATTACAAGACCGGCAGACCTTATCCAAGACCTTCTGTGCTTTCTCCTGAAGCGGTAATTGGCACTATTGCCATAGGTCAAACTGTAAGCATTAAATCAAAGATGCAGGTGAGTTCTGGTATGCCACCTTTAGGTAATCCATTCCAAGCTTTGCAATCTTCTACTAAAGAGGGAAGTGAGAAGTTTGTTCAAATAGGAACGGGTGTAATTTTGAGATTTAGCCAGCAACCTACTATAGAATCTAGGGAAAGGTTCTTGCTATGGATAGAAAAGTAAGAGGTTTTAGCGTATTTGAGCTTTTGGTGGTTATTGTGATAATTGCTATCTTAGGTAGTGTGGCCTTTATGGGGCTAAGAAACATGGTTCTGAGGGAAAGGCTATACTCAGCTACTACTCAAGTAGTCAATGACCTAAAAGAGGTTCAGTTTAGGTCTATGTCTTCTAATGCAACATGGGGAATAAGGTTCTTTGCCAATCAAAGCCAATACAGGATATTCTCCATTCAAAGTGGCTGTCGGGACGTATCACCAATAAATATAATCGATAAAAGCCTTCCGCCAGGTGTAAAAGTAAATAACAGCTACTACGTAGTCTTTGACAGGAGGGGTTATCCTTTGAATGAAAACTGTCTCTTGGGAATGGGCAGTGTTATCATTGAGAATGGCTATGGTGTTAGGAGAGTAATAGTAAATAGATTTGGGAGGATAAGGTATGAATAGAAAAGGCTTTACTCTTATAGAGCTTTTGGTGGCTGCAATAATACTCTTTATAGTGATGGTGGGATTTTTGAGGGGGATTTTGCTTTATACGGAACTGCAGATTAGAAACCAACTAAAAGACAGGGCAAGCGAAATATCCACAGCCTTCGCCAACTATATAAGAACTACAAGCTTTTCACCTACTGCATCCTGCGATTCAAATCATCCTAACCCTTTTCTTTGCTCCACAGGCTACAGCTATCCAAACAACTGGGATCTTTCCAGATGCATCGGGGGCAACTGCACCTTTGAGGATGTGGATGCAGACGGAGACGGGATCCCAGACTTTTACGATCCATACAACGGCAACAATCAGGCTTTTAGAAATAACGCAAACAGCACAGCAAGTTGGCTTAGGATAGTGCCATGCGACTGCAATGTAGATTACTGTGGATGCTGTTATAGAGACGGAAATCCCACTACCCCAAATCTTAAATGTGGGGAGAGGTTTAAAGGAAGATTTATTTACACTGCAAGCACTTTGGCAAGTTTGCAAAGAGAAGGTGCTAACATAGAAATAGGCAGGGCTGTTGGTTTGATAGTCTGGTATTTTGACACTAACGGCAACTACAAGAGCATTCACAGCACTGTTATTAGGAGCTTGCCATGAGAAAGGGTATAACTCTAATTGAGGTTTTGGTAGTTATAGCTATTACTTCTATCTTGGCGGGCGGTATATTCTTTGCTTACAGGACCATAGTTCAGCAGGCTATAACTCAGTCGCTCGTTGCCAAAAATGAGCAGGACATAGAGGTTTTACTTTATAGCTTAAGAAAAGATATAGCATCCATAGGCTTTGGGGTGCCAGCATCAAGTTTGCGTTTTTGGGATTCTCCCACTTGCAGTTCTTTGGATGCTTTTGCAGGTTCTAACTCAACAGTAGGTATTGCACAATGTCCCAACGGGGATGAACTTTACTTTTTAAGCCTTTCCGTAAGAGAGTTTGAAGATTCTGGTTGCTGGTGGATAGTGGATAACATTGGTAGGAAATTAACTGTTAGCCTCCGCTGGACGCTTGAGAATTGTCCCCCTAACCCACCATCCCATCGCATATGTTTGGATATGACTAACAAAAATCTTGTGGATTGTAATGAAAGCATCCCACCTAACACCTTAGTCTTTCCTACAAATGGCAGACAACTAAAAGATTTTGCAGTAAGGTACTACTTGACCAATACAAACCTGCCAAGAGAGTGTGCGCCAAGGACTTTTAACCTAAATAGAGAACTTTATGGTGATGTTCCTCAACCGGTGGCAAGCTGTGTAGCGGTTTTTCGTGTGAGATACTTTGACGGAAGCAATTACACTGAAAATCCACCACCAAATCTTAGCGACTTAGTTGCTCTGAGGATATGTATGCTGGTTCAGGTTGGTGGTAGAACAGGGGTGCTTATGGACCCACCTAACACCTTTGAAAGGTGTGGAAATATTTCGGTAGAGTCTGAATGGAGGGAATATAGATGGAAACTTATAGAGGAAGACATTCCACTAAACAACATAAGGTAAAGGGCGTAGCCCTTGTTTCTGCTTTAGTGACGGGCATACTGGTAGCTGTGGCTATTGCTGGGCTTTACTACATACTGCTGAGAACTTTTGGCACAGCTGAAAGGGTTAAGATTTACACCTCCACTAGAGAGGCGGCTGTTGGTGGGATAAACTACGTATTATCTCAGATAAAAAGCGGAGTTTTTAACACGATGATCAACGGCTACTGTCCAGATAATAGCCCAACTGATGCTAACAATTGTTGTCAAATGAGCATTGATTATAGGCTATCTGAAGAGCATGAAAGAAGATATATAAATCAAATTACTGTGTGTTTTAGTGGATACTCTCCACCTCCGGGAGAACAGATAGCTGGTGTAGCATATTCAAGACCTTCATCAAGTGGCAGAGGATACATATACTTTATAGTCTCTGAAGCGGAAGGTCCGCAGGGCTCTAAGGCAAGGATAGAGGCGGTTTATATGAGGTAATCTCATACACCACCGCATAAGGGAAGTTATCATAAACCAGTCTAAATCCCTCCCTGTTTTTTCGGATAGTGTATAGAGTTATCAAGGCAGACTTTTCTAAGTTTTCTGGCACAGCAAAGGCATACACTCCTTCATCTTTAATCACTCTGTAGATAACAAAGCCTTTCTGTCTGTTGTATGCGTATTCTTTGAGTTCTTGCCCTCGCACTTCAACAACCTTTTTAAACTCATACTCCGTGGTGCTTTGATTAAACTTTTGCACATAAAGACCAAAGCTTTGATTTATCCAATCTTCACAGTAAGGAGGCTCGCACTTTGGAAGTCTTAGGATACTTTGGCTTTTCCCAAAGGCTAAGTAAGATATGGCACCAATTTTGTCAAGCATGTCTTCGGTGATGAGAAGGTAAGTTTTATAAACTCTTGGAGGATTGCAGGATTTTGAAGCTTCTTTTAAGGCTGTGTAAAGTCCCAATTCCCTTACTTGCTGAAAGGTCTTGAGATTGAGCGCTGGATTTGAAACGCAAGCAAACAGCCTGTTAGCTTTTTCTTCTTCACTCATCAAAGCGTAAGCTATAAGGGGAGTTTTTACAGAAAACTGGGAACCACCGTCGTGAAAGACAGTCCTTTGGGAATAATAGACTATTGGGTAGCCATAGTCCCACCATGTCAAAATTTTTGCATCCTGCGGTGTGAATTTTTTAAGTTCTATCATACTTTGGACTACTTCCTTTTGTATAAAAAGCGAGGGAAACCTGCTCAACACACTCAACCAATTTATTCCTATCAAAAGCATCAAAGCCGGAAAGGCATAGCCTACAAAAGCCTTAAGATAGGGCTTTTCCACATAGTTTTTAAGCTGGGAAATAAAAAACACAGCGTAAGCAAAGCTCATACTAAGCAGTGGGCTAACATACATATAAAGCCTGTTGTTGCCTTTCAAGAAGGCAAACAAAAGAAGCACCCAAAGGGGCAGAAGGAGTAGATTAACTTTTATATACCTTATGAAAAATACAGGTAAAAACACTAAGGCTATGTAAAAAGGTATTTCAGAAGAGAAGTAAAAGCCAGAGGTTTTAAGAAAAGAAACCTTTCCTTGCTCTCCGATGGTTTTCATAACTTCCGGTATGCTTTGGGACTCTATCACAGGAAACTTAAAACCAAAGTATATAAATACCCTTTGTAGAATATCAAAACCCACAGGATAACCAGCCATAAAGGAGATCCCAACCCAAAGCACCAAAAACCCAAAGAGGGAAAAAAGGAAAAATCTACTGCTTTTAAAGGTCAAAAGCCAAAAACCTAAAAAGGAAAGGACGAAAAACTCAGGATGGGCATACCACCAATAAAACAGAAAGCTAAAAAGCAGTGCAAGGCTGTAATAGGCGTATCCCTTCCAGTGGTTTTTGTTTTGGTAAGCAAGCCACAAAAATAGAGCAACGGAAAAGATAAAGAAAAGATTTAAGCTATCTGTATCTATATCCAGCACAAAAACCCTCATAAGGTAAGCAGAAGATAAGGCAGTGATGACTGCACCAGCAAAGCCTATCCAAAGATTACCAACCTTGTGCCAAAGAAGAACGAGAGGAACCACAAAAAGACTTCCAAGGATCGGAGAAAACCAAAAGCCAACCCACTCTAAGGGAAGACCGGTCATCTTCATCAAAAAGCCGTATATTACGCTAATAAGGGGTGTATATCTGTATTTAATTCCATCTTCCGGAAAGTTTCTAAGCGGATCTTCTTCTATGGGAACACCTTCTGCAAAAGCTTTGGCAAGCCTGCCAAAAAAATAACCATCCGGATTTTGTATAAAAGGTTTTCCATCAAGAAAGAAAGTTTCCTGATGTTTGAAGAATTGCCTTATATCAAGAAGGTGAGGCAAAAGGGAAAAAGCAAAAGAGAGAGCGAGAGCAAAAACCAAAGCCCAGTTTATTCTATGTAGCATTTGAAAGGCTTTACATCAACCTTGCACACAACCTTTTGCCCGTCTGGAGAAAAGTAGGCTACTATTCTTCCCGCAGTAAGCTCTCCTGAACTGTTACAAACTGGGTTTTCTTCTACGGACACAGTTACCATACCTACGGGGGTGGTGTAGTTTGCGACGCAGTTAGGGAAGGTAGAGTTTCCAATTACAGAGTAAGTTTCCGTCCCTGAGCTTGGATTATTTGCCGAACAGTAAGAGGCAATATCAGCCATGCAAGCTCTTGCCATTGGAAGAACATAGGAAGAAAGATGAGCCCTTTTTGTGTAGTTCAAATACTGAGGAATGGCTATAGATGCAAGCACAGCAATTATCGCAATGACCACCAAAAGCTCTATTAAAGTAAAACCCCCCTTGCGGGGGGAGGAGTTAAAAAAAGGCATAGCTATAAGAGTTATTCTTGCTCTACAGTGCACTTGATGGATTGGTTTGCAGTGAAGCACTTTGCAACGAAACCTGATGCGGTACTAAGGGTTGCATTTACTGTGGCATCAGCATATCCATTGGCGTCACATGATACATTTCCCGGACGCTTTAGAGTAACATCTCCTCCAGCTGTAGGAATAGTAGTTGTAGTGCCATTTCCACAATTTTTGATTTTGTTAAAATCAACATTTGTGCCAGGATTCTCCATACACCAAGACGCAATATCCATAATACAACCTCTTGCTATTGGCTCTGCGTAAGAGCTTACCCTAGCTTTCTTTTGATAGTTTATATACTGCGGTATTGCCAAGGATGCCAAGATGGCTATGATGGCGATGACTACCAGCAGTTCAATGAGGGTAAAACCTTTCTGCTGTCTCATGGCTAAAACCTCCCTTAAAGTTTTTCCCTTCGGGACCGGTCCCTCTGGGTTATGTTAAATTCTATGCAAGCTTTGGGAAAAATCAAGATGTTTCACAAACGTTTCACAGAACTTTTAAAGTAGAAGGGAAGAACCAAACAAAGGCTTAAAATAAACAGCCCCAAGAGCTTCATAAAAGTTTGACCAAATTGAAGAAGTCCAAAGGCAACCAGTGGAAGGCTAAAAAGTAAGATAAAGTATTTATGATCCTTTTCTATCTTCAAGTTAAAAAGCTTTCCCACAGGCGTAGTGCCTTGAGTAAGGATAAAGCCCAAGTAATAAACAACTATAGCCAAAAGGCTTATTAGATTTTTAAAAATCTCTGCAAGCTTGCTGGACCCAAAAATGGATCTTAAAAAATAGCTAAAGTCCTGAGAAAGAAAGGAAAACTTAAGCAAAAAGTATAAAAAGGTGCTGTCCAGCCAAAGTATTGCAAGCAGAAAAAAGGGCACAGCGTTAATACTCTCCTTTGTTTGTAAAACTTCAAACTGGCAGAGGTCTCCTATGGCGGATTTTACTTTGGATAGTTGGCTTTCATCTATGGCTATTTCTAAATCTGCCCTTCCTTTTTCTAACTGTTTGTATATATCCCCCACGCTTACACCAATGCCAGATAGCTTGAATACAAGTTCATCTATGTCTTTTATTTCATACAACCTAAGCTTTATCCTCATAAGGTATAATTTTACCCATGCACAAGTTTGATCCAGAAAAACTAAAAAAGCTTGATGATCCAGAAAGACTCAATCTTTTTGATCCGGAAAAGGTTCTAAAAACCTTTAGCCTTAAGCCCGGCATGGTAGTTCTTGACGTGGGAACTGGAGCAGGTTTTTATCTACCTTATATTTCAAAGTTAGTCCAAGACCAAGGCAAAGTATACGCAATAGACATAAGCCAAGAGGCAGTAGATTATGCGAAAAACAAGGTTAAAGAGCTTGGGCTTAAAAATGTAGAAGTCCTAAAGTCCGAAGAAAATTACATACCTCTTCCAGACAATACGGTAGATTTTGTATACATGGCTTTTGTGTTTCATGAGCTGGAGGACCCCGTAAGATTTTTGAAAGAACTTGAACGGGTAAGCAAACCTATGGGCTATCTGGCGCTTATAGATTGGAAAAAAGAGGAGAGGGATAAAGGACCACCACCCGAAGAAGTTTATTCTGAATGGGAAGTAGGTATGATTTTGGAAGAAGCTGGATTAAGGGTAGGTAGAGTGGTAGAGATAGGAAAGTATGCCTATGGTTTCTATGCTGTATTTTTAAAACAAAATTTATTATGAGGAGAGGAGAGAAATACAAAAGCTTTGGCATTAGGTTAGAGGATAGATACATAGTATATGAATCAAAGAATAAAAAAACTGCCATCCCTTACACCCACATAGCCTGCATTGAACTTTCGGACAACCATGTTATCATTCAAACTAATAGCGTGGAAAGATTGATAATAAAGGTGGATGATAAACAAACAGCAGAACAACTATTTGATGATATTCTCTCTTTTATAGAGCGCCTTTACATAGGTTAGGCGTTATTTGAGTATTCTTTTTTCGTATATCAAAAACAGACTGAAAACCACAGTAAAGATTATAGGTCCCAAGAATATGCCTACAAAACCAAAGGATATAAGACCGCCAACTATGGCAAAAAACAGAACAATATAAGGCATATTTATTCCTATCTTCATTACAAGAGGACGGATTAGATTGTCTATTGAAGAAACTAACAGAACACCCCAAAAGAGAAGAAAAAGGGCACTTTTGAATTTTTGGATAGAAAAAAGATAAACCACTGATGGCACCCACACAACCGCAGCACCAAAGGGAGGAACAAAGGACGCAAAAAACGTAATCAAGCCAAGCAAAGGATAATACTTAATACCTGCTATTGCATAACCTATGGCAGAGAGTATGCCCTGTGCAATACCCACTGCTATCGCTCCATAAGCTGTAGCCAAAACAGTTTTATAAACTGTGTTGAACACCTCATACACATCTTCCCTATGCATGGGAATAAACCTTTCAATAAACTTGGCAAATTTTTCTCCGTCTCTGAGAATGAAAAAGAGAGTAATTAAAAAGACAAAGCTTTTAAAAAGAAAAGAACCAACGGAAGTGAGCATACTTGTAGAAAATTGAAGCAATCTCTGAGTTAGATCTCTTATCAGATTACCAACAATGGACTTAAATTCTTCTGATTCTATATATTCCAAAATTCTTTTAAGATCTTCTTGTTCTACAAACTTTTCCAACCTCAGTCTATTTACCAGCTCTTGAAAATACTCTTGATAGCTGTGGTTTTGAACCACGTTCAAAAGCCTACTCAACAGTTCTATAGCCTGATTTAACACTATCGCACCTAAAACACCAAAAGGGATCACTATGACCAAAAGCACGAAAATGGTTAGGATCAAAGCTGAAACTGTTCTCCATCTGACATAATTTTTAAGTTTTAAGTTTATAGGATAAAGAACAAATGAAAAGATTAAAGCCCATAGGATAGGCGTAAGAAAAGGCAAAAGCATGTAAAAGACCACCAGCAAAAGTCCAAAAGTGCTTGCCAGCAGAAAGTATTTAAAAAACTTCTCTTTTTCCATCGTTTCAGGTAAATTATATGCAAAGATGAAGGTGTACAAGTTGGGGAAGGTTGGAAATCTATTATCCACTTCTTTGTTTCATGCATGTGCAAGGCTTGATATGTTTGGACTAATTTTGGTAGAACCAGAGGATACCTACGTTAGCCTTGGTTATTTTGACAACATTCAAGAAATTTTGGACTTACAAAGGATCAAGTCTTTGGGCATTCCTGTAATAAGAAGGGAAATAGGGGGTGGAACCGTGCTTTTGGCACCTGGCCAAGTCTTTTATCAGCTTGTAATTCCCAAAGGTCTGGCACCTTTTAGGGTAGAAGAAGCTTACAGACATTTTTCTAAGCCGGTCCTGGAGACTTACAGAAAGTTGGGCTTGGAGGTAGAATACAAGCCTATCAACGATATAGTAGTAAAAAGCAACCAAAGAAAGATAAGCGGGCAAGGTGCGGGAGACATACACAAGGCTTTTGTCTTTGTTGGAAACATTCTCCTAAGGTTCAATACAGAGCTTATGGCAGAGGTTTTGAAAGTGCCAAACAAGGATTTTGTTAAAAAAGTATTGGATGAGAACTTAACTTGGGTGGAAAGGGAGAAAGAAAAAGCACCAGATTTTTGGGAGGTGGCAGACATTCTTGAATTTGAGTTTAAAAAACTTCTACCGCTGGAAACTTGTTGGGACATTCCAAAAGAAGCTTTGGAACTGGCAAACAAGCTAAAGGATGAACTAACCTCAGAAGAAGTATTATTTGAGGAAACAGGAAGAAAACACAGGTTAATAAAAATAAGGGAAGGGATCTTCCTAAGAAACAAACATATGGAAGTTGAAGGAAAGAAAGTTAGTCTCAGCATGATTGTGGAAGGTCAAACTGTAAAGTTTTGCAGGCTGAACGGATTAGGGCTTAAGGACCTTGAAAGAGAAATAGTTGGGCTTGCATACGATCAAGAATCTATAAAAGAAGTCCTTGAGAAAAGGTCCCTTAGTTTCCTTATGCCCCTCTTTTGGGACTAAGTGGTTTTTAAGTGTTTTCTCTTGTTCTGTATGGAACTGGTATGTATTGAACAGAAGGCACCTGTGTGCCCATTGGTTGTGGGTAAAGGTCCATAAGTTGATACACCTCCTCTGGCACGTCTGTAGAGATGTTTAAACCAAGCTCTCTGAGCTTTTCTACTCCTAAGGGATAATCATGAGTGTATTTGCCCGTAGCAAGCTCCAGAGCAATTCTTTCTGCCTTTTCTTCATCCATACCGTTTTCTGTAAGAAGCCATTTTACATAGCTAACCATCTGCTTTATAGCCTTTTCTGCTATATCCGCCATTATTATAGTTTGATCGTCTATGTCTTTCAATTCCTTTTTCTCTAAGACCTTGATTACAGACGCCGCTGGGATGCCTTGCAATTGAGGATCCACAGGACCTAAAACTGCATTGGGGTCCATTATTATCTCATCAGCAGCAAGAGCTATGAGAGTTCCACCAGACATAGCATAGTGTGGGATTATTACCCTAACAGGACCTTTGTGTTTTACTAAGGCATTGGCTATCTGCGTGGAAGCAAGAGCTAAACCCCCTGGTGTATGTATTATAAGGACTATGGGCATTTCGGGCGGTGTAAGTCTGATAGCTCTCAGAACTTGTTCAGAATCCTCAATGTTTATATACCTTATAATTGGAATGCCAAAAAATCCAACACTCTCCTGCCTATGTATGAGAGTTATAACTCTGCTTTGCAATTTTTCTTCTAACATTCTTATAAGCGTTTCTCTTGCCTTATTTAAGGCGTGTCTGCGTAATATTGGTGTTAAAAAGAAAAACAGAAAAAATAGCCAGAGCAGAAGATTAATGATTGTATAAGCAGGATTCAATATTGTTGGCTCCATACCGTTTACCTCCTTAAACAAATTAGATAAATTATATCAAATTTTGAAGTGTGTTATTATAGTTCTTATGCTGATAATAGCTGGACCCTGTGCAATAGAAAACGAAACTGTTGTGTTTAAAACTGCAGAGCATATAAAAGAACTTTCAGAAGAATATCCAGAATTTGACTTTTACTTTAAGTCATCTTTTGACAAAGCTAACAGGTCTTCCGTAAAGTCTTTTAGAGGTCCTGGTTTGAAAGAAGGTTTAAGGATCTTGCGGAAAGTTAAAGAGGAGTTAGGGCTAAAGATTACTACAGATGTGCATGAAACTTGGCAAGTAAAACCTACCGCAGAAGTAGTAGATCTTATTCAGGTGCCTGCCTTTTTAAGCAGGCAAACGGACTTAATTTTGGAGTGTGCAAGAAGTGGTAAGCCTGTAAATGTAAAAAAGGGTCAGTTTATGGCACCTTGGGATGCAAAGAACATTGTGGAAAAACTCAAAGTTGGTGGAGCGGTAGATTTTTACATCACCGAAAGGGGCGTTTCCTTTGGATACAACAACTTAGTGGTGGATTTTAGGAGTTTAGTAATCATGTCCCAATTTACAAAGGTTATATTTGATGCTACGCATAGCGTCCAACTGCCGGGCGGTGCTGGTGATAGGTCTTCTGGTCAGAGGGAGTTCGTTATTCCACTCATAAGGGCGGCGGTAGCAGTTGGTTGCGATGGTATTTTTATGGAGGTGCATCCTGAGCCAGACAAAGCCCTTTCCGACGGGCCAAACATGCTACCTTTATCCAGCTTAAGGCATGTGCTTGAGACTATAAGAGTTATAAAGAATGCTCTTTCTACCTTAACCTCTCAACCTCAGGCTCAACCTCTATTGGATAGACACCACTAAAACAAGCATCGCAAAAGTTTCTGTAATCCTCAACACAACTTCTTAAACCTTCAAGGGACAAATACCTAAGAGAATCTGCACCTATGAATTTAGCTATTTCTTCCACGCTGAACTTGGTAGCTATTAGCTCTTCTTTTGTGGGTGTGTCTATGCCGTAATAGCAGGGACCTATAACCGGCGGTGATGCTATACGCATATGAACTTCCTTTGCACCAGCCTTTCTTAACATGCTAACTATCTTCTTGGAAGTAGTTCCCCTTACCAAAGAGTCATCTATAACTATTACCCTTTTGTTTTTCAAAACGGAAGGATTGGGATTTAGCTTCATCAGAACCCTTACGTCTCTAAGTTCCTGTGTAGGTTCTATAAAGCTCCTTCCCACATAGTGGTTTCTGATAAGACCAAGCTCTAAGGGAATACCGCTTTTTTGGGAAAAGCCTATTGCAGGCACCACTCCAGAATCAGGCACTGGCACCACTACGTCTGCAGATACATCTTCTTCCAAAGCCAGCACTTCCCCCATCTTCTTCCTTATTGTATAAACCCAATCGTTGAAGATAAAGCTCTCCGGCTTTGAAAAATACACAAACTCAAAAATACACATAGCCTTTTTTGGAGATTGAGAGAAAAGATAGCTTCTTATGCCCTTTTTATCTACCACTATTAACTCCCCGGGCTTTACTTCTCTCCAAAGTTCCGCACCCAGTATATCAAAGGCACAGCTTTCAGACGCAAACAGCACTGCATTTTTTAACCTTCCCATAAGAAGCGGTCTAAAGCCGTAAGGATCCCTAACCGCAATGAGTTTGTCTTTCAAAAGAAATAGAACGCTGTAGGCACCGCTAACTTTCTTTAAGACATAAAACAGATAGGGCAGGTATTCCCTATCTTCCGGATGAAGCGTTATACCTTTTGGTACCTCCTTTCCTTTTCCTATCAGTGAAAGAAAGAGCTCAGTATCTGAATCATATTCAAAGCTTTCTCCCATTCTCAAAAGCTCTTCCTTTAGACTTCTAAAGTTAGTTAGGTTTCCGTTGTGGGCTACCGCAACTTCACCTAAGACTGTCTTTTTCAAAAAGGGTTGAGCGTTGAAGTCTCCCGATCTTCCCGCGGTTGCATACCTTACATGAGCTATAGCAAGGAAACCACTTACACCTTCAAGATCCTCTTTCCTTATGGCTGAAAGCACCAATCCGGGCTTTTTCACCAGCTTTATGTTTTCAAAATCCGACACCGCTATGCCTACGCTTTCCTGTCCTCTATGTTGAAGGGCGTATATGCCGTAAAAGGCATAATTTTCTGCATTTTCCACACCAAAGATGCCAAAGATACCGCACATGGCAATTAATTTAACCCAAGCTTATTCCAAAGCTCGTCTATTTTTTTCTTTACTTCCTCGGACATCCTTATTTCTTTCGGCCAAACTCTTGTGTAGCCTTCACTTCTCCACTTTGATGTAGCGTCTATGATCATCTTTCCACCGAAACCTACCTCGTTGGTGCTGTGGTCCAAAACATCTATGGGACCCTTTAGGATCTGCACGTCTCTGATAGGATCCACGTTGTTGCCCCAAGCCCAAAGCACCTGCGCAAAGTCATGAACGTCTATGTCCTCATCAAAAACCACCACATGCTTTGTCAAAGACATCAAACCCAAACCAAGCAAGGCATACGCAACCTTAAAGGCATGCCCCGGATAGCGCTTTTTTATAGAAACAAAGCAGAAGTTATGAAAACAACCCTCTGCGGGAAGATGATAATCTACCACCTCAGGCAGGTTGAACTTTATTAGAGGTAAAAATATCCTTTCTGTAGCCCAGCCTATGTATTTGTCCTCTTGGGGTGGTTTTCCCACAATGGTTGCAAGGTATATTGGGTCCTTTCTGTGGAGTATGGCGGTTATGTGCATTTTTGGGTATTTATCCACCGGGGTGTAAAAACCCGTGTGATCCCCAAAGGGACCTTCATCCACCAAAGGCTCCTCTGGATCCACGTACCCCTCTATGACTATCTCCGCATAGGCTGGATATTCTAAATCTACCGTTAAACCCTTTACAAGTTCCACCCCCTCCTCTCTTATCAGGCCTGCAAAGAGATATTCATCCACCTCTGGCGGAAGAGGGGCAGAGGACACGTAAGATAGCACAGGATCTCCACCTATGGCAATAGCGACCTCAAGGCGCTTACCCAACCTTTTTGCCTTCCAATAGTGGTGATTTCCATCCTTGTGAATTTGCCAATGAAGGGCAAGCTCTGTGGGAGACAAAACCTGTACCCTGTATAGCCCCACGTTCCTTATCCCGCTTTCTGGATCCTTGGTGATCACCTGTCCAAAGGTGATGTATCTTCCCCCGTCTTCTGGCCAGCACTGAAGAATAGGAAACTCTAAGATGTCTATGTTATCTTTTTTTATCACATCCCTAACCGGACCGTCTTTTACAGTTTTGGGCAAAGCGTCGTTTAACTTTTTAAGCTCAGGCAGGCGTTTTAGCTTTTCTAAAAAAGTGTGGGGAATTTCTGGCCTTAAGAGTTTGTATAGCTTCCAACCTATGTCTTCCAGCCTTTCATAACCAAGGGCAAGCTTTATTCTTTTTTCAGAGCCAAGCATGTTGGTAAGCACTGGAATAGAGTAGTCCTTGACTTTCTCAAAAAGAAGGGCTTTCCCTCCTTTTGGCATCTTGCAAACCCTATCCGTTATTTCTGTAATCTCAAGTATAGGAGAAACCTCAAGCTTTATCCTTGCCAGTTCTCCTTCCCTTTCAAGCCTTTTTAAAAATTCCCTCAGATCCTTGTAAGGCATAAGCTACTCCATTATACATAGGTCTTCTCTGCACCTCACTTGCGGTGTGGAAGTTAGCTTTTGGGAAACATCAAAAAGAAGCATTTTTATAAAATTTCTTATGGACTGTCTAACTTCGTATAGCTCTTTTATCCTTTTAGAAAGCTCCTGAGCCTTTTGGTCATCCCCACTTTGCAGATGACATTCTAACCTTCTTATTAACTTCTCCGTGGTTTCATCGCAATGCACCAAAGCCATAGCCAAGTGTTTCAGAGAACACCAAAGGCTTTCAAGTTTGCTTCTGAACTCTTCCCCTTCTTTTCCCCCTTCTATCTTCAGAGTAGAAAAAAGGATATCCCCCACCGTCTTTCTTTTGTTTCTCAGCTCGTCTATTATAGGGATTAGGTCTTCCACCTTTGTCTCTCCTTCTATTTCCATTAGGTGCTGTTCAGCTTGGGCTAAGTGAGCTATCAAGTATATTGCTTCTTCTACCAAAGCCTCTTCCCACACACCAGCCATAAGCCTAATTATAAAACTTCTCTCTTTATTCTCCTTGATAAATTGCACATTATTTCGTAAGGTATGGTTCCTGCCATCTTGGCAAGGTCTGTAAAGCTTTGATGCGGACCCACTATCTCCACCCAATCTCCAACCTTTGCGTCAGTCCCAGTCAGATCTACCATGGTCATATCCATAGTTACGTTTCCTATGATATCCAAGGCTTTACCTTTGTAATAAACCTTACCCCTGTTTGAAAGGCTTTTCATCATCCCATCCGCATAACCAAAGGCAATCACACCTACCAAAGCATCCCTTTCAAGTTTGTAAGTTCTTGAATAAGATATGGAGTATCCCTTTGGAAGCCTTTTTACGGATATCAACCTTGCCTTTAGACTAAGGACCTGTGTTAGCTGGACAGGATAATTACTAAGGGGCTTTTCTCCGTATATTGCAAGGCCTACCCTTATGTGAGTAGCGTAAGGGACCTTATAGATGACTCCTGCCGAGCTTTCAAGATGGACGTATTTGACGTTTTTGTAATGTTTGAGAATGTTCTTAAACTTTTCTATCTGTTTTTTGGAAAATTCCTCCTCTGCGGGAGAAGATAAGTGAGTTAAAACCCCTTCCACTCTCGGATCATCTATGATTTCTTCCAAAAAGCCAAGCCTTCCCATCCCCGTGTCGTATTTTACATGAATAGGAACGTTTAGCCCTTCCAAAGGTTTTAAATGTTCAGGGTGGGAAACTACCGGCGTAAGAGAGTATTCCTTGATAGCCTTTTCTTCCCCCTTTAGCACACCACCAAGAATAAGTATAGGTTTTTTTATACCGAGCTCTCTCAGCTCCAAACCTTCTTCCACGCAGGCAACCGCAAAAAACTCCACTTCTTTAATACCTTCTAATATCTTTGCTATATGTTTTACTCCTACTCCATAGGCATCGGACTTTACTACCGCTATAACTGGCTTTTTGGAAAACTTTGAAAGACTTTTTATGTTGAACTCAAGGGCTTTGCTGTCTATGGTTAAGATGCTCCGCGACATTGTGGTTTAATTTTAATATGAAGCTCTATAAGGATGTTCCCCTCTCTGCTTACACCACCATAAGGGTTGGCGGTCTGGCAAAGTTTATGGCTTATCCCAAAAGCTTTGAAGATGTAAAAGAATGTATAAACATATCCCAATGGGAAGATATACCCATATTTGTGCTTGGCAGAGGCGCAAATACTGTATTTGGAGACTTTTACGGAATGGTCATAAACACTAAGTTTTTGAATGGCCTTAGAGTAAGGGATATTGGTTGTGGTTTGGAGGTAATAGCGCAGGCTGGCGTGCCTTTAACTGCGTTGGTTGATCTTGGGTTAAAAGAAAACCTTGAGGGTATATACAAACTCGCTGGCTTTCCTGCTACAGTAGGTGGAGCAATAGCTATGAATGCGGGTGCCTTTGGCTACGAAATTTCAAACCATTTAAAGTCCGTAAAGTTCATGCTTTACAGCGGAGAAGTTGTGCAAGAACGTAGGGAAAACTTAGAATTTTCCTACAGAAGGTCCCCTTTTCCTGAAAAAGGAATAGTTTTAGAGGCGGTTTTCTTTTTTCCAAAGGCAGACTATCCAATATATCAGGAATACGAAAGCATAAGGCTAAGGAGAAAACAAACCCAACCTGTTCAGGTGCCAACTGCTGGCTCTACCTTTAAAAATCCACCTTCCTACAGCGCAGGTAGGCTTTTAGAGGAAGTTGGTATGAAGGGCTACAGGTTGGGAAACATAGCATTTTCCGAAAAACACGCAAACTTTCTTGTGAACTTAGGAAAGGCAAGCTTTGAAGAGGTGATTAAAATTATTGATGTAGCAAAAAGAAGGGTTTTTGAAGAGTTTGGTATCGAGCTTGAGGAGGAGGTAAGGTTAATTGAAAGTAGTAGTCCTTATGGGTGGAAGGTCTGCGGAGCGTGAGATTTCGCTAAAAACAGGCCAAGCGGTTTTAAAGGCTTTGCAAGAGCTTGGACACGAAGCCATAGCCTTAGACCTGGAGGACTCAATATGCGAAAAGCTCAGACAGATAAAGCCGGATAAAGTATTTATAGCTTTGCACGGTCCCTACGGAGAGGATGGAAGGATTCAGGGACTTTTGGACATTCTTGGCATCCCATACGTAGGTTCTGGCGTTCTCGGTAGTGCCTTAGCTATGGATAAAGATACCACAAAGAAGATTTTAAGATTTCATAATATACCTACACCGGATTGGATAGCAGTAAGGTATGGAGAAAAACCCGTATGGGATAGGTTTCCCGCAGTAGTAAAACCTTCCGATCAAGGGTCAAGCGTTGGACTTTTTGTGGTAAATAACCAAGAGGAGTTAGAAAAAGCCTTGGAAGAATTATGGAAGATTACAAAAAAAGCTATCGTAGAAGAGTTCATAGAGGGAAGGGAAATAACCGTAGGAATACTAAAACAGCAGACACTGCCACCCATAGAGATAAAACCAAAGAAGGGTATATACGACTACGAAAGCAAATATACCAAGGGTATGAGCGAGTATGAGTTTTTGGAAGAAGAAGAATTAGCAAAAGAGCTGGAGAATCTGGCTATAAAAGCCCACAATGCCCTTGAATTGAAGGACATGTCCAGAGTAGATTTTAGGGTAGACAAAAGTGGCAGACCCTTTGTTCTTGAAATTAACACCATACCTGGAATGACAGAACTAAGCTTATTTCCTATGGCTTGTAGAAAAAAAGGTATTGACTTTAAGCTGATGATATCTATGTTAATATGTTAAAGCGGAGTTATGAAAGAGGAGGGGAAAATAAGTTGGAAAGCTCGACTTGAGTATCCCTTAGCCTTTGTATGGCTTATAGCTATGTCTTTAGGTGGATTCTTTTTACCGAGCTCTTTAAACACAATACCATTATTTAAGATAAAGGTAATTGAAGTTGTTGGAACACAAACAGTATCACCAGAGCTTATTTCTTCAGCTTGTTATCAAACGGCAAAGGGTAATTGGTTGTTTTTGAGCTCTGATAGACTCTTGGCTGAGATCAATAACCTTACTAAAAACTCTGTAGAGCAAGTAAAGATAAAAAGAGATTTAGGGTTGGATGGTGCTAAGATTTACGTTGAGGTTCAAGAAAGAATACCCATAGCTTCTGTAGTCCATGATACTAATATTTTGCTAATTGACCATAAAGGTGAATTTTTTTATAACCCAGCGATAGAAAGCCCATTGCCAGTTGTGTATACTTTTTCTTTTGATTACATAAAAAAACACTTCCCTAATCTAAAGGCCTTTATAGATTTCGTAAAAGAAATAGACCCGAAAATAAAAGAGATATATGTAACTGATAGAAGCACTATTGTATACATATCCAGTAATAAGATAGTCTTGCCCCCAATTAGCAAATTAGACTTGTCTATGTTCGATAGAATCAGAAAAGTTTATAATAAACTTGAAATGAAGTCTACAAACGTTCTTATGATTTCGGAGAGCATGGCTATTATAAAGGAGGGCGAATGAAGGCATGAAGACTGTAGCTTCTCTGGACTTGGGCACCAGCAAAATTTTAGCTCTGGTGGCAGAAATTGATAACTACGGAGATATACACGTTATAGGTATAGGTGAAGCGCCAAGTAAAGGAATAGAGAAAGGACAAATAACAAGGTTGGATTTAGCTGTGGGATCCATATTACGTGCAGTAAAAGAAGCCGAAGAAATGGCTGATGTTAAACTCAATTCAGTAAACCTTGGAATCTCTTCTACCGTTTTAAAAAGTCAAAATGAAAAGGATACTATAAATATATCCCCTCAACCTGTGGAAATAGATGAGACTCAGATAGATAGAATTATAGAGAGGACCACAACCAGAGCAAAGGAGGAAGGCTACGAGATAATAAGCGCAATCCCAAGAAAGTTTGTCTTAGATGAACAGGAAGGAGTTCTTGACCCGGTAGGACTTCTTGGATCTAAATTGACTGCGGAGGTGCACATAGTTAAAGTAGGAACTGCTCTTCTTAGAAATGTTGAAAAAGCTGTAAAATCAAGCGGTCTGAATATAGCTGATAAATACCCTTCCATAATGGCAAGCGCGGAAGCAGTGCTAACGCAAGAAGAAAAAGAAGAAGGGGTTTTACTTTTAGACATTGGTGCAGGTCTTACAGATTTTATCCTTTTTGTTGAAGGCTCTCCCATAATAACAGGAACTATACCCATAGGAGGTAACAGTATAACAAAAGACATTGCCCATTTTATGAGGATAAGCGTAGAACAAGCAGAAAGAGTAAAGCTGGAGCATGGTTTTGCGCTATCCGATTTGGTAAATGAGTCAGAGAGGGTTAAAATCAAGCCCAGGGGTGAGGATAAAGAAGCTATGGTTAGTAAAAAAAGCTTAGCTGAAGTAATACAGATAAGGCTAGAAGAAATTACAGACAGTGTTTTAGGATACATAGACGCTCAAGGAATAAACCTTTCTACAATAAATGCGGGTGTTGTCCTAACTGGTGGTTCTGCCAAGCTTGCAGGTTTGAAGGAGTTTTTTGAAAGGTATTTGGACCTACCTGTTAGGATAGGCTACCCTATGGGAGTCTTTGGGTTAAAGGAAAGGATCCAAGATCCAGCTTACTCTACAGCGGTGGGTTTACTTAGATTGAAGTTGAAACCTTTGTATGGTTATTCCGTTAATTATCAAAATTCTCCAAACTTAGAAAGTGAGGGTAAGATAAAACTTACTGGTTGGTTGAACAAATTAAAATCCTTCTTCAAGGAGGTGCTATGATGGATATGGTAAATCCAACGAGGATAAAGGTTTTTGGAATTGGAGGAGGTGGGTCTAACGCGGTCAACAGAATGTATCTTGATATGATTGAAGGTGTGGAGCTTTTTGCTATAAATACTGATGTACAGCATCTTGCTTCTCTTTCTGTGCCTAACAAAATACAGATTGGAGAAAAGGTTACGAGAGGTTTGGGTGCGGGTGCCAGACCAGAGATCGGAGAACAGGCAGCACTGGAGGATATAGACAAAATAAAGGAAATTCTCAGAAACACAGATATGTTGTTTTTGGCGGTGGGATTGGGAGGAGGAACAGGAACGGGTGCTGCGCCTGTGATTGCGGAAGCGGCAAAAGATATGGGCATTCTTACTGTTGCGGTAGTTACAAAGCCCTTCAACTTTGAGGGTCAAAAAAGACTGCAGGTCGCATTGGAGGGGTTGGAAAGATTAAAGGAAGTGGTTGACACGTATATAGTGATAAATAACCAAAAGTTAGTGGAGATTGCAGAAAGAAACTTTAGCATAAAGGATGCGTTTAAGATGGTGGATGATGTTTTGTCAAAGGCTGTGAGGGGAATTACGAGCATAGTTGTAACTCCCGCTCTTATAAACGTAGATTTTGCGGATGTGCGCACGGTTATGGAAAAGGGTGGGCTAGCGCTTATAGGTATAGGTGAAGGTAAGGGTGATAACAAAAAAGAATTTGCAGTAGACCAAGCAATAGCAAGCCCACTATTGGAAGGGAATACAGTCTCTGGAGCAAGAAGACTACTTATTACCCTTTGGGTAAGCGAAGATGTAGCCTTTAAAGATGTAGAGGAGACCATAAGTAGAATTAGAGAAGAAGCACACGAAGATGCTCTGATTATATTCGGAGCAGTACTTGAGCAGAACAAAGAAAACTTTATGCGCGTTGCGGTTGTTGCTACGGATTTTGAAAATGTAAGCCAGCAAACACAGTTTCGTGTTATAAAGAAGGAACAAAAACAACTACCAAAAGCGGTGCCGGAATCTGTGGTAGAACCTGTTCAGCCCGATATAGAGGAACTGCCCGCATATCTACGCAGGAGGAGAAAAATTTGACGAAAATAGATACAAAAACTGATAAAGTTTTAGCCTTTTTGCTTGGCATTATATACGGGTATAGAGGCGCTTTAGTTGAGGTGAAGAGGAAGGATATTTGCCAATACAACGAGGAAGAGCACTCAAAAGACAAAGTGTATTTTATCAACAGGAAAACTGGATACGTAGGAAATGTAAAGTCATCCGAAGTTACTCACATCTGTGCAATAAGGGAAAATAAAGAGGAAAAAAAGGTGGTAATATTTTTATACAAAAAACAAGGTTAGGTAAGCCTGAGGTAACGCTTTGAAGGACTTTTTAATCCCAGCCATAGACTTAAAAGGTGGAAAGGCGGTCAGATTATACAAAGGGGAAGAGGAAAAGGTTAAGGTTTATTCCAACAATCCAGAGGAAATTGCCAAGCTGTTTGAAGACTTTGGATTTAAGCGTATCCATGTGGTAGATCTGGACGGTGCCTTTGGTAACACTCTTAAAAATCTGGAAGTTATAAAAAACATCAGAAAAGCTTTTTCTGGTGTTGTGCAGGTTGGAGGAGGTCTGAGAGAATTGCAGGCTTTAAAAATTCTTGATGAGATAGGCATAGATCTTTTTGTGGTGGGCACTGTGGCGGTTAAAAGCCCGGAGGTTTTTCAAGAGATGTTAGATTCCTTTCCAGGAAGGATAATTCTTTCGGTGGATAGCAAAGGTGGTAAGGTTTCTGTGGCGGGATGGAAAGAGGGCAGTTTATATACTCCCGAAGATCTTGCCAAACTTTACGATGAAAAGCCTATATGGGGCTATCTTTACACCGTAGTAGAAAAGGATGGCACCTTGGAAGGTGTGGATGTGGAACCTTACCTTAGGTTTAAGAAATTTGTTAAAAAGCCCGTTCTTGCAAGCGGGGGAGTATCAAGCATAGAGGACCTTAAAAAATTGAAAGGTTTGGTGGAAGGAGTGATAGTTGGAAAGGCTATTTACGAGGGTAAGATAAAGCTGGAAGAATTAGAATAATAACTATGGAAAGATTTGCGGTGCTTTTGCTCAATATGGGCGGTCCCGACTCTTTGGATGCGGTTGAGCCTTTCTTATACAACCTTTTTTCAGACCACGACATAATAGAGATCCCAAAGCTAATCCAAAAGCCTGTTGCCTTTGTTATCTCCAAGTTCAGGGCAAAGAAAACAAGGCATTACTATGAGCTAATGGGAGGGAAATCTCCCCAAAGGGAACAAACGGAAATGCAAGCCAAAGCACTTCAAAAACTACTGCCAGAAAAATTTATAGTCAAGGTAGCAATGAGATATTGGAAACCTTTTATAGAGGAAGCGGTAAAGGAAGCTCTACAGGAGGGTGCAAAGGGCTTTATACTCCTTCCTATGTATCCCCAATATAGCAAAACAACCACCGGCTCTTCTTTCAACGAGTTTGACAGAGTATACAGCAAACTTGGGCTTAACCTTCCGGTAGTCAAAATAAAGTCCTATCACAACCATCCCCTCTACATAAGGGCCATGGTAGAAAACATACTTTCCAGTGTGAAAAAGCCAGAGGAATACTTTTTTCTATTTACCGCCCACAGTCTGCCGGTTAAAGTCATAGAGAGGGGAGATCCGTACAAAGATCAGACGGAAGAGACAGTAAGGCTAATAATGGAGCATTTCCCTAAGGTAGAGTACGCTTTGGGCTATCAGAGTAAGGTAGGACCAACCCAGTGGTTAAAGCCAGAAACAGAAGAGCTTTTGAAAAAACTAATAACTTCTGGAAAAAAGAAAATAGTGCTCATACCTGTTTCTTTTACTTGTGAGCATTCTGAAACCCTTTACGAGCTGGACTATCTTTATTACAACTTGGCAAAGGAGCTTGGAGTGGAAGAGTTTATAAGGGTGCCTACTTTGAAAGACCATCCAACTTATATAGAACTTCTGAAAGAGCTCACTTTAAGTGCTTTTCAAGAGCTTGAAAGGCAACCTTCGGATTCGGCTTACACCCAGTCCAAATCCTGAAGCTTTCCAATCCCTGATAAACCAGCATTTTAAGACCATCCAGATATACTGCACCCCTTTTCTGAGACCACTCCTTCAAAAGGGTGTTTTTCCCGTAAATCAGCTCAAATACCACTTGACCTTCCTTCAAAAGAGAATAGTCAAAGAGCAAATAATCTTCTGTTAGACCTACGGAGGTGGTATTTACGATTATGTGTGCGGAGTCTAAAACCTCCTCAGGTGAGGAAACAGTTTCGGATTTAAAAATTTCCGAAAGCTTCTTTGCCTTTTCTTTGGTTCTGTTCCAAAGATAAACCTTAGCATTCTCCTTTTCCAGTGCATACAAAACCGCACGTGCAGAACCACCTGCACCTAAAACCAAAACTGTTTTTCCCTTTAACTCTCCAACGGTCTCCCTTAGGCTGTTTAAAAAACCTATCCAATCTGTGTTGTAGCCCTCAGTCCTTTCTCCAAACTTAACAGTATTTACCGCTCCTATTTTTTCCGCATCTGGATGGACAAAGTCCAACATATCAACGATTGCCTCTTTGTGTGGAATGGTTAGGTTTATACCTTTTACATTCAGAGCTTTTAAACCTTCAAAAGCGGTTTTCAGCTCCTCCCGCTTTACCTCAAAGGGAACATAAACCGCATTTAAACCTACATACTCAAATAGCTTGTTTTGAAACAGGGGAGAAAGGGAGTGCTTTACAGGATATCCCACTACTCCATAAAGGGAAGTATTACCGGAGATGTTCATAAAATACTGTGTTTTGAAACAGATATTTCCACCTTCTTTACCCAGTTTAGATTGCCCTTAAGGGCAATATCCACAACATCCTTCAGCGTAGCATCCACGATGGGACATTCAGTGCATCCACCTTCAAACTGAAGATATACCGCATCATCCTTTATATCCACCACCCTTAGATTCCCATGATGCTCTTTTAGGGCTGGTCTTATCTTATCCAACACATTTTCTACTTCTTTCAATCTTTCCTTTTCCATCTTACTCCTCCGATTCTCTTATTAAATTTTGGATCTCCAACCAAATTTTTCCCTGATCGTCCTCATCCAAATCCATAAGTCTAAAAAAACCCTTTATTGTTAGCTTATCCGCTACCACGTCAAGCAGTTCTTCCTCTTCTAACCTATTAAGACCATAATCCCACAGTATGTTTCTTATATCGGGATACCTTTCTAAGAGTTCCTTCAAGTTTGTATCTAAGGTCACCCTTTCCTTCATAACTCTTTTACTTTCTTGATAAAAAGATGATACTCACCGTCCTCTTCGTAAAGACCCAAGAATTCTTGCCCGGTGGTTTTGCACCAGGCAGGTATATCCTCTACCACGCCAGGATCATCTGCTATCAATTCCAAAATCTGACCTATTTTCATTTGCCTTATCATCTTTGCGGTTTCTGATATAGGCACTGGACAGAATGTCCCTACCACATCATGAACTACATCCGGCTTTATATCACTCAACTCCATGGACCTTCTCCTTTATTATTTTAAAACTTTCTAAAATTTCCTCGCTTAATGGTTCAGCCCAAAGGCAGATTTCCTTATCTCCGATTTTTATAAGCACTTCCGCTGGTTCCCTTTTGGAATACCTGCACACCACACCAGCTATTGTGGGATACTCTTCTTCGGTTGGCAATCCTTTTATGAGCACAAGGGTTCCTTTGTTGTCCTGTCTTTTGGCATATCCGTAGCGGTTGATAAAGCCCTTTAAGAAGTTTACTTCTCCTTCGTTTCTTGCTACTATGAGCTTTGCGCCAGATGGTAATCTAAGATGTCTTCCTACGGACAGAAGAACAAGGTCCTCCCTTGTTATGCTTCCCTCCACGCTTAACGCCTCTTTGAACTTTAGAGCGTAGTTTGGATCTGTCAGATAACAGCATCCTCCTGCAGGTTGTTCGTATTCAAGGTTGTACTTTTTGGCAAGCTCTATTTGCACTTTCCTCCCTCTGCCTCTTATTCCAAGAAGTTTTTCTCTATCTACCCAACCTAAATTTTCTGGAATGGTGGGCGGTAAAAGTTTGGCAGAAAGGGGCCTTAAAATATAACCTTCCAATCCAGACTCCTTTTCTATTAACCTAAGAGTAGGAAACATTTGACTCATAGGCCTTTGCCCTAAGACCTCCCCAGTTATCACAAAATGATAACCTCTTTCCTGCATAATTTCTTTTGCCTTTCTCAGCATCATTATCCTGCAGTCTATGCATGGATTTACGTTTGCCCCATAGCCATACTTTGGATTTAACACCACCTCAAAGTATTCATCCGATATATCTACGATCTCCAAAGGCACACCAAGCTGGACTGCAGCCCTTAGAGCTGGATTCACATATGGTGAGCCATCTTCTCTTTTTATACCGAGCCTTCTTTTTTGTTCGGTTATACAAAAACCTGTGTAAAAGTGGAGGGCATAAACCTGAATGCCTTGCTCTTGTATAAGCTTAATCGCTAAACTGCTGTCAAGCCCTCCCGAAAGGAGGGCAAGGGCCTTTATACCACTCATAGGGACAGGAATTCAAATTCGGTCTTTTCTTCTTCTTCCTCTTCGTAACAGTCTGGAATTCGTGCTGCTTCTTCAAGCCTTCCCTGTTTAATAAGGTAATCCTTTATGGCGACGTGTAGTGTTTCCAATCCAAGGTTTGTGCAGTGGATCTTCTGCGGTGGAAGACCTCCAAGCTCGTCAAAAATGTCCTTGTAGGTTAGGTTAAGTGCATAGTCTATGGTTTTGCCCTTTACCATCTCGGTAAGTTGGGAGGATACCGCTATAGCGGAACCACATCCAAAGGTCTTAAACCTTACGTCTTCTATAACATCTGTTTCTGGATTAACCTTTATGGTAAACAACATGGCGTCTCCGCAGGCAGGATTCCCACACTGCCCTATTCCGTTGGCATCCTCCAAAACACCAACATTTCTTGGGTTCAAAAAGTGATCAAGCACCTTTTCGCTGTATTCAAACATGTCAAACACCTCCTGTAGTAAGATAAACTACAGTTTAAGACAGATTTTTGGGCTTTCAATGATTATTATCAAAGAGTAAGCTCAGAGATTTTCGCCTTAAGGCTCTCTATGGAATCTTCTGGGCTCAAACCCAAAAACTCCAAGAACTTTTCCACACTTACCCACCTTTTTAAAACCATCCCCTGAGTGATCAACCTCTGGAAGGGTTCAACGTCTTTGACTAGACCAAGGTCATACAAAAACTTTTGGAAAAACCTGGCATACAGAAGGTGTAAAACCGCATGCTCTATCCCACCTATGTAATAATCCACGGGCATCCACTTATTTACCTTATTTTTGTCAAATATCTCTTTTTCGTTCTTTGGGTCGCAGAATCTTAGAAAATACCAAGAGGAATCAAAGAAGGTATCCATAGTGTCTGTTTCCCTTTTGGCAGGACCTCCGCACTTTGGACAAGTGGTATTCACCCATTCTTCTACCTGGGCTAAGGGATTGCCGTGTCCGGATATGCTGACATTTTCTGGAAGCAATACGGGCAGTTGGTCCTCTGGCACAGTCAGTATTCCACATCTTTCGCAGTAAATTATGGGTATGGGCGTTCCCCAGTATCTCTGACGGGATATGTTCCAATCTCTTAGCCTGTAGGTGGTCTTAAAATCTCCAAGTCCTTTATCCTTTAACCATTGGGTTATTGCCTTTTTTGCACTCTGGGAATCCATACCATCAAAATGCGCTGAGTTTATAAGCACACCTGGACCTTCGTAAGCTTTATCCTTTGGTGGTTCCCCTTCAAGGGGTTTTATGACAGGTTTTATGGGAAGTCCATACTTTATGGCAAACTCGTAATCCCTTTGGTCGTGGGCAGGCACGCACATTATGGCGCCAGTTCCGTATTCGTAAAGCACGTAGTTTGCGGTCCATACTGGAATCTTTTCCCCATTGGCAGGATTTACCGCATAAACTCCTAAAAACACTCCTTCCTTCTCTTCCTGTATTCCCCTTTCTCTGGAAGACATGCTCTTCATTTTTTTAACGAAAGTCTCTACCTCTTCTATTTTCCCACCCTTCTTTGCCAAGCTTAAGGTAAGTGGATGTTCTGGCGCAAGCACTACAAAGGTAGCCCCAAAGACCGTGTCCGGCCTTGTGGTAAAAACCTCTATGGGAATATCTCCCACAAAGAACTTAAGGACAGCACCTTCAGATTTTCCTATCCAGTTCCTTTGCTGAACAATTACCCTTTCGGGCCACTTACCCTCCAAGAGTTTTAGGTCTTCCAAAAGTCTCTCTGCATAGTCAGTGATCTTTATATACCAAGAGGGGACTTCTTTTCTGACTACTGGCGTGGAACATCTCCAACATCTGCCGTCTATTACCTGCTCGTTTGCTAAAACCGTTTCGTCGTTTGGACACCAATTTACCTCCGCTTCCTTTCTATAAACCAGTCCCCTTTCGTAGAGCTTTATAAAAATCCACTGGTTCCATCTGTAGTATTCAGGATCACATGTAGCTATTTCTCTGCTCCAGTCATAAGAAAAGCCCAAACTCTGGAGCTGTTTTTTCATGTAGCTAATGTTTTCCTTTGTCCATTTAGCGGGATGCACTCCGTGCTTTATGGCTGCATTTTCCGCAGGAAGACCAAAGGCATCCCATCCCATTGGATGAAGAACCTTCTTACCTTTCATCCTTAGAAAGCGAGCCAAAGCATCTCCAATGGTGTAGTTTCTTACATGCCCCATGTGGATCCTACCGGAAGGATAAGGAAACATCTCAAGCACATAACACTTATCGCCAGAGCCTTCAGCAGAATAAACTCCTTCCCTTTCCCAGATCTCTTGCCATTTTTTTTCTATGTCCATCGGTCTGTAACTTCTTTCCATAAGTGTATATTTTAATCTTAGGGAAACCGTTATAATTAATAGCAATGAAGGTTTTACTAATCCTTTACAGATCTCTTTTGAATAAGAAGGACCTAATAAAGGATCTGGAGGATCAGGTAAATTTGCTAAGCAGGGTAATAGGACCTGACAGTATATATGCGGTTATAACTTCTGAGATGAAAGATCTATTTGATAAGTTTCCCGAGCTGGTGTTTATCAACAACGAAAAAGGTAGCTTTATTTATGGACTATACAAAGGACTTAGAAAGCTAAGGGGTAATCATGTGCTCGTTATAGATCCGGTTGAAAAGCTAACAAAAGAAAAGTTAGGTAAGCTGCTAAGTGCAGGCAAGAAGAATATAATATCAAAAGGTGTAGCTCTGCTTAAGCTTATGGACCTTGATTATGTAATAAGAACTGTGGAAAAATACAGAAACGCAGAGGCTAACATTGAAGATATACTTAACGAGGTATATCAGGAATACGGGATAAAATACGAAATACTTTGAGGAGGTTTAAGATGGAAGACTTGTTTGTAGGAAAATATTTGGTGAAGTCAGACAGGTATTACACAAAAGACCACGAGTGGGTTTTGGTGAAGGAAGGTAAAGCTTGGGTGGGTATAACAGATTATGCACAAAAGGAGCTGGGGGATATAGTTTATGTAGATCTACCTTCTGTGGGGGAAGAGTTTGAAAGTGGAGACACATTGGCTAACTTAGAATCCGTAAAGAGTGTATCTCCCGTTTATTCTCCGGTGTCCGGCAGGGTAGTAGAGGTCAATGACATTCTAAACGACGAACCCGCTATAATAAACGAGTCTCCCTACGAAGATGGGTGGATAGCGGTTTTGGAGATGGCAGATGTGTCCGAGCTGGAAGACCTACTCTCTCCCAAAGAGTATGCGGAAATACTTGCGGAGGTAATACTGGAAGAAAAAGGCGAAAGGATTGCCTTACAGTTTCCGGAAGAGGAAAGTTTAACCATTGAAGAATCTTTGGATGCTTTGCCAGAAGAAGATCTAAGGTATGAAGAAAGGGAACTGTAGATGTATATTCCTCACTCAGAAGAAAAAACGAGAGAAATACTAAACACCTTAGGACTTTCCTCCTTAGAAGAGCTTTTTTCACACATAGATCCATCCCTTTTGGAGAAAACGGAAAACCTTCCTGAGCCTAAGTCTGAAGAGGAGTTAAGAAGATACTTTAGAGAGCTGGCAAAACTAAACAAACCGTTGGTGTATTTTGTGGGTGGAGGGGCTTACGATCGTATTATTCCTTCCGCCATATGGCAGATCCTTAGCAGGGGGGAATATTTAACCGCATACACTCCGTATCAGGCAGAAGCTTCTCAGGGGACACTTCAGGCTCTGTTTGAATATCAAACGCTGGTGTGCGAGCTGACAGGTATGGAAGTAGCAAATGCAAGTATGTATGACGGCGCTTCTGCGCTGGCAGAGGCGGTGCTTATGGCAAGGGCTATTAAAGGCAAAGGTAATAAGGTTATCCTTACAGAAGGGATAAATCCTCTTTACAGAGAAGTGGTAAAGACGTATCTTTTTGGATACCAAGATATTTTGGAAGTTGTTCCCCTCACCTATGAAGGAACTGTGGATTTAGAGCTTTTGGAAAAGCATCTAAAAGATGGGACATGTCATGCTTTGGCAGTTCAGTATCCTAACTTCTTTGGTTTTGTGGAACCCTTAAAGGAGATTTCTTGGCTTGCCCAGCATTACGAGGTGCCGTTGATAGTGGTGGCAGACCCAATAGCCTTGGCTATTTTGGAACCTCCTGGCAAGTTTGGTGCTCACATAGTGGTGGGAGAAGGACAGCAGATGGGCGTTCCGTTAAACTTTGGGGGACCATACGTAGGCTTTTTTGCAAGCAGAAAAGAGTTTGTAAGAAAAATGCCGGGAAGAATAGTGGGTTTGGCAGAAGACGTAAAGGGCCAACGCGCTTTTACTCTAATACTTCAAACAAGGGAACAGCACATAAGAAGGGAAAGAGCGACCTCTAACATATGCACAAACCAAAATCTTATGGCTTTAGCGAATCTGCTTTATATGGTCCTTTTGGGGAAAAAGGGTTTCAGGGAAGTTGCAATCCAGAGCTTGTCAAAGGCTTTATATCTGAAGGAAAAGCTTTTAGAGCTTGGTTTTGAAGTGCCATACACCGGAAAACACCTTTGGGAATTTCCAGTAAAACATCCGAGGGCAGAGGAGATTTACCAAAAACTTTTGGAAAAGGGCTTTGTGTTTGGCTTACCTTTGAGGAGGTTTGGCTACGGCGATTGCTTGCTGATTGCAGTTACAGAAAAGAGAACTAAGGAGGAGATGGACCAACTTTTGGAAGCTTTGAGAAATATGATATAATCTCTTTTATGAAAGAACTGCACCATCCACATCAAGATGACGCTTTGGAAGTTTTAAAAAATGCAAAGGTTGTCGCAGTAGTGGGCATATCCCCAGACCCAGAAAGACCTTCTTACTATGTTTCAGAGAGAGTTTTAAACAAAGGAAAGCATAAGGTTTATTTTGTCAATCCAAAGTATGCTGGACAGGAAATACTGGGCATTAGGGTTTTGTCTTCGTTGGACGAGGTGCCAGAGCCTATAGATATAGTAAATGTGTTTAGAAATCCCGCTCACATAGAGCCTATCTTTGAACAAGCTATAAAGGTAGGTGCCAAGTGCGTGTGGCTACAACCCGGCTGTGAAAATCCGGAGGTTATAGAAAAATACAAGGACAAAATAAAAGTTGTTTGGAACGCTTGCATAGGCGTGGAGGCGGGCTATCTTTAAAAGCTATGAACCTAAGCATATACTTAGTTACAGACGATGCCTTCTTCAAGGATAGGGACCTTATAAGCACTATAGAACAGGCAATACAGGGGGGTATTACTGCCCTTCAGTATAGGTTCAAGCAAAAAAGCTCAAGGCAGATGTATGAAGAGCTTTTGGTTTTGAGGGAGCTAACAAAGAGATACGGTGTGGATCTTGTGGTTAATGACAGGGTAGATTTGGCTCTTGCAGTAGAGGCAGATGGGGTTCATGTAGGAGAAAAGGACCTTCCGCCGGACGTGGTAAGAAAACTCGTAGGAGACAAAATGTACATAGGATACTCTGTAAATAGCTTGGAAAAGCTCAGAGAAGTAGAGCATCTGCCTATAGACTACATAGGCTTTGGTTCTATATACGAAACTTCAACGAAAGAGGACTACAAGCTTGTGGGTATAGAAGCTCTTAGGCAGGCGGTAAAGATGACTTCAAAACCAATAGTAGCAATTGGAGGTATCACTCACTATAGAGTTGCGGAAGTTTTGGAGGCGGGAGCAAAAGGTATTGCGGTTGTTTCGGCCATACTTGGGTTTGAAAATGTAAAGAGCGCTACCCAAAGCCTGGTAGAAGCTTGCAAGAGTTATTACAGAAAGAAGATGCACTTCTTATGAAGGTTCTCTACCTTTTTGACGGTTCTGCCTTCCTTTACAGAAGCTTTTTTGCCTTACCACCACTTTCTACCAAGTCAGGTTTTCCAACAGGTGCCATATACGGCTTTTTAAGGTCCATACTTTCTATCCTGAAAACGGAAAAACCATCTTACATTGCCATAGCCTTTGACCTACCTGCACCTACTCAGAAAAAGCTTGTCTATTCAGAATACAAAAGCAAAAGACCGCCCACGCCAGATCCTTTGAAAGTTCAAATACCGGTGATAAAAGAGCTTTCCTCTTTGTTGGGTATAAAGCTCGTAGAAATGCCGGGCTATGAAGCGGACGACCTGATAGCTTACCTTACCAACTTAGCCCTTGAAAGGGGGTTTAACGTAAAGATTTATTCTCCAGATAAAGACGTGCTTCAACTTGTTGAGGATAAAAAGGTTATCGTGATCAATCCTGTGCTTAATGAAGTGTTTGACGAAGAAAAGGTTAAAGAAAAGTTTGGTGTGGGACCAAAACAGCTGGCAGATTACCTTGCCTTGGTAGGAGACAAAACAGACAACATAGAGGGTATAAAGGGGGTAGGTCCAAAAACCGCTATAAGTATCCTTAAGAAGTATGGTTCCGTAGAGAATATACTTTCCAGATGGGACGAATTTGAAAAGGCTTTTCCACAGGCAGACAAAGAAAAGCTAAGGTTAGCGTATTCTTTGGTAAACTTAAGACCTCCGGAGCATTTGGAAATAGAGCTGGAAGATCTAAAGCTAAAAAATCCCATGATTGATGCTCTTAAGAGGAAACTTGAAGAGCTTGAAATGAAAAGTATAATAAAGGATTTAGAAAAAACCTTTGCGCAAAAAACTCTTTTTTAAACCAAGTTGTTGCTAACCTTTTCTTGAACCTGATCTAAAGCTCTGATGAGGTTTGCATATGTTTCGTGTGCCCTGTGAGCTTCTATAAGCTTTGCCATCTCCAATATAGCGTTTATGTTAGAATCTTCCAGAAAACCTTGCAGGACCTTAAAGTTTTGAGCTTGCTGAGGTATGCCCGTAAACAGATCCCTTCCCACTTTCTGCGGATTTGTTAAGTTGTATATGCCCAACCTTCCTACAAAGTTCCCTTCACTGAAAATGGAGCCATCCGGTGCAAAGCTAACACTTCCCATTATCCTTATTTCCTGATTGTTTTCATCCAAAACTCTCATACCAAGTTCATTGACTAAGTAACCTTCTGCATCAAGGCGGAAGTTTCCCTTGCGAGTGTAAAATACCTCCTGTCCTGACCTAACAGCAAAAAAGCCCTCACCATCAAGAGCCAAGTCCAAGGGATTGCCCGTTTGTCTGATTGGTCCTTGGATCAGCAAAGTATGCACTCTATCCACAATAGGATAAACAAAGTTGTTGGAGGGATTTTCTGGAGCACTGTTCTCTATTCTCTGGCCGTCAGGCGTGTCCCAAACTCCAGCAAATATTAGTTCGCTTTTGAAAGCAGGAGTATTTATGTTGGCTAAGTTGTGGGTTATTGTTTCTAACTTTCTTTGTTGTAAAAGCATACCGCTGGAGAGTATGTATATACTCTGATAGTCAATTGGCATTGAAGCGCCCCCGATTAATAATTTATCAATTCTTCTTTAAAGATCAAGCGTAGTTGGAGCTTTCAACTCTGGGTTCCTTTTTGGACCCACAGACTGTTTAAAATTATAACAAAAAGGTAGTGTTCTCTTCAGCAATTTTTTTTGGGTTATAATTTCTAAATAAATATCTTAAGGAGGTAAATCTTATGGCTCTTCCAAAGGAGGTGAAGGCAAAGATTATTGAGGAGTACAGGAGGCACGATAAAGATACAGGGTCCCCCGAGGTGCAGATAGCCATACTTACGGAGAAGATAAACAGGCTGACAGAACATCTAAAGAAGCATAAAAAGGACATCCACTCAAGAAGGGGACTGATTGCTATGATCCACGCAAGGAGGAAACACTTAGAGTATCTTAAGAAGAAAGATTACAATAAATATTTGGAGATCGTCGAAAAACTCGGACTAAAGGTTAAGTAATGGAAAAGGTAGAGGTTAGGGTTGGAGATAAAGACCCAATAATTATAGAAACTGGACATTATGCAAAGCTTGCGGATAGTGCGGTTGTAGTTAAACAGGGAGGAACTGCGGTTCTTGTGACGGTGGTAATGTCCGAAAACCTAATATCAAACATTGACTTTGTTCCTCTGACGGTTGATTACAGAGAACAGGCATCCGCTTGGGGCAGAATACCGGGCGGTTTTATAAAGAGGGAAGGAAAGCCAACAGACAGGGAGATATTAGTCTCCCGCGTAATAGACAGACCTGTAAGGCCACTTTTGCCCGAAGGTTTTCCCTACGAAGTAGTAATTACTGCTCTTACCCTTTCCGCAGATGACAAATACGATCCAGATGTGTTAGCTATAACGGGCGCATCTGCGGCGCTTCACATATCCCGTGTTCCCTTTGATGGGCCTATAGCAGGTGTTAGAGTTTGCAGGGTTGATGGTAAGTTTCTGGTAAATCCAACTTACGAAGAAAGACAAAAGGCTGACTTGGAAGTCGTTATGGCATTTTCTGAATCTGCCATAGTGATGGTGGAGGGTGGTGCAAAAGAGGTAGATGAGGAAACTTTTATGGACGCTCTTTACTTTGGACAGTCTGAGGCTAAAGCTTTGCTACAGGCTCAAGAAGAGCTTAGAAGAAGGGTAGGAGTGCAAAAGATAGAGTTTGAGGGACTTGAGCTTCCAGAAGAACTGCAAAAACTTTTGGAAAGCTATTGCACAGATAGAATAAAAGAGTCCTTAAAAATTCAAGACAAAAGGGAGAGGAAAAAACTTCAGGCAAAGATTCTTGAAGACTTTTTAGCAAACCATCAGATCCCAGAAGATCAGCTTTTCAAACTCAACTATCAATACAAAAAGCTTATTAGCAAGCTGATGAGAAAAATGGTTTTGGATGAGGGTCTGAGGATTGACAACAGAGGTCCTAAGGACATAAGACCCATTACTATAGAGGTTCATCCCTTTGAAAGACCTCACGGCAGCGCCATCTTTACGAGAGGCCAAACCCAAGCCTTTGCGACAGTTACCTTAGGCTCTCCAGAACAAGCCCAACTTGTGGAAACCATTTACGAAGGTGAAGTATTCAAAAGGTTTATGCTTCATTATAACTTTCCACCTTTTTCCACCGGAGAGGCAAAGCCTTGGGGACCACCAAGAAGAAGAGAGATAGGACATGGTGCGTTGGCAGAAAGGGCTTTGGAACCTCTGATCCCTCCTCAGGAAGAGTTTCCATACATAATAAGGGTAGTATCCAATATACTTGAGTCCAACGGTTCTACTTCTATGGCTACTGTCTGTGCAGGTTCTTTGGCACTCTTTGATGCAGGTGTTCCCATGAAAAAGCACGTAGCAGGTATAGCGATGGGTCTCATAATGGAAGGAGATCGTTACGTGATCCTTTCGGATATTCTCGGGGACGAAGATCAGCTGGGGGACATGGACTTTAAGATAGCAGGCACAAAGGATGGTATCACCAGCGTGCAGATGGACATAAAAATAAAAGGTTTAAGCAGAGAGATTATGAGAGAAGCTCTTATGCAGGCAAAAGAAGGAAGGCTTTATATCTTAGAAAAGATGTATGAAGCAATACCAGAACCAAGAAAGGAAGTCTCTCCATACGCTCCGAAGATAGAGATCATACAGATTCCAGAAGATAAAGCACTTTTAGTGATAGGACCAGGTGGAAAGAACGTAAGAGAGTGGAGAGAAAAGTTTGGAGTTTCTGTTTGGGTACATGAAGGAGGCAAAACGTCTCTGACCAGTATGAGCAAAGAGGCAATCCAGCAAGTGAAAGAAGCTATAATGAAGCTTTTAGAAGAGGTGGAAATTGGCAAGGTATATGAGGGTAAGATAACAAGGGTGGAACCATACGGAGTGTTTGTGGAAATTCTTGAAGGAAGAATTGGAATGCTTCATGTGTCAAAGATGGAAGAAAAAGTTAAGGATGTTAGGGCTCGGTTCAAAGTAGGGGATCAGATAAGGGTAAAGGTGATAGGTATGGACGAGAGAGGAAGGCTAAACTTTACTACGATTGGCATAGACCAGCCGGCGTAGCTCAGCGGTAGAGCGAGGCACTCGTAATGCCTAGGTCGTGGGTTCAAATCCCACCGCCGGCTAAGGAGAGATAAAATGCTGAAGGTAAAAATCAAGAGATTTCCACATTCCAAAGATTTAGCTTTACCTTCTTATGCTACGATAGGCTCTGCGGGTATGGACCTTCTATACGCTGGTTATGAGCCTGTGATCCTCAAACCTTTGGAAAGAGCCTTGCTTCCCACAGGGATAGCAATAGAACTGCCCGATGGATTTGAGGCTCAAGTCAGACCAAGAAGCGGTTTAGCCATCAAATATGGCATAACCATCTTGAATGCTCCTGGCACCATAGACCCAGACTACAGAGGGGAAATTAAAGTAGCGCTTATAAATTTAGGACAAGAAGATTTCCTAATAAAGAGAGGAGATAGGATAGCTCAGCTTATTATAGCTCCCTTTGTTAAAGTCCTCTGGGAAGAAGTGGATGAGCTAAGTCCCACTTTAAGGGGAGAAAACGGTTTTGGTTCAACAGGGAGATAAACGATGGAAATGCACTATGTTTTGCTCTACCTTGCTATCATACTCTTCAGCGCAAGGATCATAGGGGATACCTTTGGTAAGCTTGGTGTTCCCCCAGTTTTGGGTGAGATATTGGTAGGCATACTTCTTGGCAAAAGTGCCTTAGGACTTATTGAGCCAAATCAGATAATAAAGGTTCTTGCAGAGCTCGGAGTAATACTTTTGCTCTTTCAGGTAGGGTTAGAGGCGGACATTCACCAACTTAGAAAGGTGGGCATACACGCTATTATAGTTGCCACAGTAGGTGCTTCAGCTCCCATGATCTTAGGTTTTCTTTTTAGCTTTTATGTTCTTGATTTGCCTTTCCTGACATCTCTTTTCATAGGCGGTGCCTTAACTGCTACAAGCATAGGAATAACAGTCAGGGTTTTGGAAGATTTGGGTAAGATGAAAGAGAGGTTTGCCCAAATAGTGCTTGGTGCCGCAGTTTTGGATGATATATTCGGTGTTATCGTTCTTGCAGGATTGTATGAGCTTTCTAAGGAAGGTATGGTTCATGTGGATGCACTGCTTCTTTTAATACTATACATAGCTTCCTTTTTCATACTATCTCCCATACTGGCTCAGATTTTGGCAAGGATCATTCAGATACTTTCCAGAAAGCTTGGAACTATGGATTTTGTTCCACCTGCGGTTTTGTCTATGGTGTTTTTCTTTGCCTTTTTGGCACACGAGGTGGGTTCTCCGGAGATCTTAGGTGCCTTTACTGCGGGACTTGCTCTGTCCAGAAGGTTTGGCCTTCCTTTTGCGCTGTTTTTGAAAACCGACGAGAGAATGGCAGAAAAGATAGAGTATTCTATATTACCTTTGGTTTGGGTTTTAACGCCCATTTTCTTTGTCTATGTTGGGCTTCAGTTAAATCTAAAGGCCATAGATTTTAGCTCTCCTAAATTTTGGACCCTTGCTTTTGTGCTTAGCTTAGTTGCCATTTTTGGTAAAGTTATCTCTGGGTTTTTTATACCCGGAACTACAAAAGAAAAGCTTCTTATTGGTTTTTCCATGTTGCCTCGAGGAGAGGTGGGTCTGATCTTTGCAGAGTTTGGAAGACAAGCTAAGCTCTTTGATGATACGCTGTATGCGGTGATTATATTTGTGGTTGCGGTAACTACGCTCATATCTCCCATAGTCCTTAAAATACTTGCTAAGGATTAGAGCATGATAGTTAGCAGGTTTGCACCAAGCCCTACGGGTTATTTGCACCTTGGCAACGCAAGAACTGCCATATTTAGCTATCTTTTTGCCAGACATCACGGCGGTAAGTTTATCCTTCGCATAGAAGACACAGACAAAGAAAGGTCCTCAAAGGAATTTGAGGAAATGCTTCTTAAGGACTTGGAGTGGCTTGGTATAGAGTGGGATGAACTTTACAGACAATCGGAGAGGTTTGATATATACAGGGAGTATGTCCAAAAGCTTTTGGAATCTGGTTGGGCTTATCCTTGCATATGCACACCGGAGGAGTTGGAAGAAGAAAGAAAGCGGGCAGAAGAAAAGGGTATTCCTTACAGATATTCAGGCAAGTGCAGACACTTAACTCTGGAGGAGGCCAAAAGAAAAGGACTGCCCTATACCATAAGGTTCAGAGTGCCAGAGGGAGAGGTAATCACCTTTGAGGATTTAGTAAAGGGCCCCATATCCATAAGTGCAGATGATTTTGGAGACTTTGTGATCGTTCGGAGCGATGGCACGCCTGTTTATAACTTCGTGGTGGTTGTGGATGACGCACTTATGGGAGTTAGCCACGTAATAAGGGGAGAGGACCACATCCCAAACACTCCCAAACAGATACTTATATACAGAGCTTTGGGCTTTGAGATTCCAAAGTTTGCCCATCTGCCGGTGATCCTTGGACCGGACAGAAGCAAGCTTTCCAAAAGACACGGTGCGGTTTCCGTAAAGAATTACCGAGAGGAGGGCTTTTTGCCCGAGGCAATGTTTAACTACCTTTGCCTTTTGGGATGGTCTCCGCCGGAGGAAGGAAGGGAGATCTACTCAAAGGAAGAACTTATAAAAATCTTTGACCTAAAGGACATAAACAGCTCTCCTGCAGTGTTTGATGTTCAAAAGCTCAGATGGATGAACGGAGTTTATATAAGGGAAGTTCTCTCGATTGATAAGCTTGCAAATTACCTGGCACCTTTTCTGAGGGAGGCAGGATACGAGTTTGAAGAGGCTTACCTTAAGAAGGTTTTGGAAAAAGCCAGAGATGCGTTTGAAACCTTTTCGGAAGCAGTGGAAAAGCTAAAGCCTTTCTTTGTGGATGAAGTGGTGTATTCAGAAGAGGCAAAGGCGGTGCTTGAAAACCAAACCGCAGTGCAGGTTTTAAACTACGTGCTTTTAAAGTTGGAAGAAGGGGAACTAAACGCACAGAGGATAAAGGAAATAGCAAAGTTGGCTCAAAGAGAGCTTGGTATAAAGCCAAAAGATTTTTGGCACACTCTTAGAGCGTCCTTAACAGGTGAGCTGGAAGGTGTGGGTGTAGATGTGATCTGTGATGTGGTGCCAAAGGAAAGGATAATAAAGAGAATTAGAAGAGTTTTAACAGTTTTTTAACAAAAGGTCGGTAAGCTTTGTACTATGACCTACTTTTCAGAAATATTAAGGGGAGCTCTAAACAGGAGGGATCTTTTTAAGTTTGTGGGCTTATCTGCTGTTTTATACGTAGTGCCAACTTACGGAAGGTCAAAAACTCTCACCTACAAAACTCTCTACCCCAACTCAGAAGACAGAGTAATGGTCCCAGAAGGCTACGACTACAGCGTTCTTATCAAGTGGGGAGATCCGTTAGATAATGGACCAGCTCTTAACTGGAACAGAGTTCACGAAGCGCTCACAGAGGAGGATATAGAGAGACAAAAGCACTGCTTTGGATACAACTGCGATTATGTGGGCTTTTTCAGGTTAGACCAAGATAGAGCCCTTTTGGTGGTAAATCACGAATACACTAACCCTGAGCTTATGTTTTCTAATTCCGGACCAACCCAAGAGCAGTCTAAGCTTATGCTATACGCCCACGGCGTTTCTGTGGTGGAGATAAAAAGAGATGGAGGAAAGTGGGTTTATGTTAAAGGCTCCACTTACAATAGGAGGATCACGGGAGAAACTATCTGTTACATATCCGGTCCAGCAGCAGGACACGAACTTATGAAAACCTCCTATGACCCAACGGGAACCTTTGTTAAGGGCACTTTAAACAACTGCGCTGGGGGGAAAACACCATGGGGAACAGTTTTAACCTGTGAAGAGAACTTTAACTCATACTTTGCGGGAGATAGAAATACCTTGCCAGACGACCTTATAAAGAGAATACATAAAAGATACGGAGTTCCAAGCAGTCGCTCTGCGGCTTACGGTTTTCACAACATAGACAATAGGTTTGACATAAACCAAGAGCCCAACGAAGCCTTTAGGTTTGGGTGGGTGGTAGAGATTGACCCCTACGATCCGAGCAGACCTCCAATAAAGAGAACAGCCCTTGGAAGGTTCAAGCACGAAGCAGCAACTACAGTTGTAGCTCCGGACGGTAGAGTGGTAGTATATATGGGAGATGACGAAAGGTTTGAGTATGTTTATAAGTTCGTCACCAAGGGCAGGTATAATCCAAACAACAGAGAAGCAAACTTTTCTCTGCTCGATGAAGGAACCCTTTATGTGGCAAAGTTCAAAGACGATTTCACTGGAGAGTGGATAGAGATAGCTACGGTAGATGGAAATACAATAACCGTCAATCCAGATCTTCCCGATGAGTTCAAAAACGACCCAGTTCTGTGCTTTATCAACACAAGGGGTGCAGCGGATGCCCTTGGAGCTACCAAGATGGACAGGCCAGAGGACTTTGAGTGGAACCCAATAACAAAAACCTTATTCTTAGCCCTAACGAACAACGATAGAAGAGGAACAAGTGGCTATCCTTCTACCGACCGAGCAAATCCAAGGGGTCCAAACTACATGGGACACATCATAGAGATCATGGAAGAAGGCAGAAATCCAACCGCAACGACGTTTATGTGGAGCATACCCATGCTATGTGGAGATCCTAATGCTGAAGAAGAAAACAAAAAGCTAATAATATACGGTCAGCCAGCTTCCTCAAGCGTCCCTGCCATATCCGCTCCAGACAACTTTACCTTTGATAAGGAAGGAAACCTGTGGATAGCAACGGATGGAAATCCAAGCTCAAGAAGGCTTGGCAAGAACGACGGTGTATATACGCTAAATATGCAGACGAAAGAGTTCAAAATGTTCCTTTCTGGTGTGCCGGGTTGTGAGATATGCGGTCCTGAGTTTTCCGATGATTACAAAACCTTCTTCTGTGCTATACAACATCCAGGAGAGGGTAACAAGCCAACTAAATGGCCCTATTTGGGTGATGGTGTGATAGTCCCAAGACCTTCTGTAATACAGGTTTGGAGAACGGATGGTAAAGAAATCTATCTCTAAGAAATAGAGGAGGGGGAGGTACGGAAGATCATAATACAAGATCATGGAAAAGAGAGGAGAGATAGACACAAAGTCTGAAATCGTAGGAGCCTTAATTTCCATCTATGCAACAACCATGGGTGGCAGAGTGGAGCCCGCTATACTTACTTGCTTTTAAAGATAAAAAAATTTAGAATTTCCATAGCCTTTGAAGGTAGTTGATGTTAGAAGTTAGAGAAATGAAAAAAGAGGATCTACCGGAGGTTTTTAGGATAAACAAGGAGAATTTTACCACAGATGCGTGGAGCATGGAAGGATTTGAAAGGGAATTTAAACTTCCTTATTCCAGAAAATTTGTAGCGGAAATGAGCGGAAAGGTCATAGCTTACTCAATCTTTTGGATCATAGAAGAAGAGGCACATTTAATGACCTTTAGCGTGGATAAGAATTATTGGGGTAGAGGAATAGGCAAGGAGTTTCTCAGGGAGGTGTTGAATAGACTAAAGGCGGAGGTTAAAAGGGTATTGCTGGACGTTAGAAAATCAAACATAAGAGCTATAAGACTTTATCAATCGCTTAACTTTAAAATTATAGGTGAAAGGAAATATTATTATTCAGATGGAGAAAACGCTATTCAGATGGAGCTTAGTTTTGATGATTCTTAGTCTGGTTCTTTTTAAGGCCTCTTCATCCAACTCATGCAGGGAAGCGAGCGTGATCTATCTGCCAGAAGAACATGGCAACATTCAGGATCACAAATTCCAAGAGGAAGTTATAAGAAAGCTACATCGGGAAGGCTATAGAATAGTGATAGCCATGGAAATGTTCCAACAACCCTTTCAGAAATATTTGGACGAGTATATCTCTGGGAAAATTTCAGAGGAGGAGATGTTGGAAAAAACGGAATACAGAAAAAGGTGGGGCTTTAATCCGGAATATTACGCACCAATATGGAGATTTGCCAAAGAAAAGGGAATAAAGATATACGCAATAAACATACCCACTGAACTGGTCAGGAAAATAAAATCTGAGGGTTTGGAAAATGTAAAGGACCCATCTCTCCCTGAAAACATCTATGCGCACACCCCAGAGGAAAGGGAAAGACTAAAGTCTTTCCTAAAAAACCACCCACCTGTAGAAGAAAAAATTTTTTTTGATGTGCAGTTGGCATGGGACAACGGAATGGCTTTGAAAATAGTCAGAATTTTAGAACAGGAAAAAGACAGCAAAGTAGTTGTTTTATTGGGCAAAGGGCATGCTTTTGATTTAAATTCAGGCGTGCCAAGGATAGTGAGCTTGCTCAGAGAAGGAACTAAGCAGGTTATCATGGAAAGATAGTCCTTTTTTCTATAGATTTTTCCAAAGAAAGATCATCTGCCAGCTCTATGAGACTTCCAAACTGCAACCCATGGGATATTCTGCTGACCTTCAGTTTGTTAAATCTTCTCTTTAGGAGTTTTATAAGATAATTGGCTGTTGCCTCGCCCTCTAAGTTCGGATTGGTTGCTATTATAACTTCCTTAGCATTATAGGTTTCTACTCTTTCAAAAAGTTTGTCTATGTTCAGATCCTGAGGGGATATACCTTCTAAGGGTGCAATTCTGCCACCAAGCACGTGATATACTCCCGTGTATCTTTCCAGTTTTTCTATAGCGTATGCATCTTGAGATTCCTCCACCACGCATATAAATTTCTTGCTTCTTTTGGGGTCTGAGCATATTCTGCAAGGGTCCGTATCCGAGATTAATCCACATTCGGAGCAAGTTTTTATTTCTTCACTCAAAGAAATCAGACTGTTTAAAATCCTTTCCCTCTCCTCTTTGTTCAGCTTAAGGAAGTTATAAACAAACCTTGAGGATGTTCTCTCCCCGTAGGTTGGAATCTTTGTTAGCCCTTCCAAAGCGTCTTTTATTACCTTAGGAAAGTAGTCTTCGAACATTTAAACCGCCTGACGGAATTTTTGAAAAGCTTTTTTAATGCCCCTTACCGCTTGCCTTATTCTGTGTTCGTTTTCCACAAGAGCAAATCTTACGTAGCCCTCTCCGTATTCTCCAAAGCCTATGCCCGGAGAAACCGCAACCTTTGCCTCCTTTAGCAAAAAGAGAGAGAATTCAAGAGAATTCATACCAACCCACTCAGGTATTCGTGCCCACACGAACATGGAACCTTTCGGCTTTTTTACCTCCCAACCGATCCTGTTTAACCCTTCCACGAGCACATCCCTTCTCTTTTGATAGACTTCTTTGTTTTTTTCCACTATCTCGTAAGGACTCTCTAAGGCTATTATGGATGCTACCTGTATGGGTGTAAAGACTCCGTAGTCCAAATAGCTTTTAAGGTGTGCCAGATTTTTTATCAGGATCTCATTTCCAAGAACAAAGGCTACTCTCCAACCAGCCATAGAAAAGCCTTTAGACATAGAATAGATTTCCACCGCTATGTCCTTTGCTCCTTCTACTTGCAAAATACTCGGAGGAGTGTAACCATCAAAACCAAGATCTGCGTAAGCAAAGTCGTGTATAACCCAAACCTCCTCCCTCTTAGCCAATTTGACTATCTCTTTAAAGAATTCTATTCCAACGCATAGGGTAGTTGGATTGTGTGGAAAGCTTATCACCAAAGCCTTTGGCTTTCTGTATGAGGATCGCAAAGTATCATGAACTCGCTTAAGGAAATGTTCCTCAAAGCTTTCTTCGTTGTCAGGTATTATAGGTATGGATATTGCATCTCCACCTGCTATTATAGGTGCGTAATAGTGTATGGGATAGGTTGGGTTTGGAACTATCACCGAATCTCCAGGTTCAATCATAGCCAATATTAGATGGGAGTAACCTTCCTTTGCACCAATGGTCAATATAGCCTGACTTTCTGGGTCTAACTCCACTCCATACCTTCTTTTGTAAAAATCGCAGATAGCTTTTCTAAGCCTTGGTATCCCTTTTGATGCGGAATATCCATGCACGTTATCCCTTCTTGCTACCTCACAGAGTTTTTCTATTATGTGTTCTGCAGGTGGCAGGTCTGGATTTCCCATCCCTAAATCTACAATGTCTTCTCCTTCCCTTCTCAGCTTATACTTTAGCTCATTGACCATACTAAAGACATACTTTGGAAGCTTTTGAACCCTTGGAAACATCCACTCTTCACTCATGTTCCCTTTCCTCTTCTAATTCTTTACAGTTTATGCACATTGTGGTTACAGGTCTTGCAATCAACCTTTCAAAGGGTATGGGAGCACCACAGCTTTCGCATATGCCGTAGGTGCCCACATCCATCTTGTAAAGTGCATAATCTATTTTTCTTAAAAGCTTTAGCTCTCTGGTTTTTATTCGTTGAAGATTTAAGTATCTACCAGTTTCCACATTAGCCCTGTCTATCTCGTCCCCACCTTCAAAGATGATGTTAGATGGATCCCTTATCTGCTCTTGGGCAGAGCTTAAAACCTTATTCCTAAGCTCAAGGAGTGTTTCCTTTATCTGTGCAATCTGTTCTTCAGTTAAATGGTGCATAAAGATTAAATTATAACCGCATGAGTTTTTTACACTCTTCAGAAGAGCTAAAAAAGCTAAGACGAGTAATATTAAGGAAAAAATCAGATGAAGAAGTGGTTAAAATTGCGACGTGGATCGTAAAAGATGACCTTTCAAGAGAAAGAAAATTTACAGGGAGAAGGTCTCTGCAATTTTAGGACTTTTAAGCAGGGACAAAAGCGTACAAGAACTATCTTTAAAGTTTCTTGATGCAAAAGGGAAGGATAAAGTGGATGTGTTGATCTCTTTACTGAAGGACAAGGACCCAAGGATTCGTATGGCAGTGGCAAATGTCCTTGGGTGGATAGGAGATATACGCGCAGTGGAACCTTTGATTGATCTCCTAAGAGATCAAGATGAGCAGGTGAGATGTGAGGCGGTTGCATCCCTTGGTCGTATAGAAGACCCACGCACAGTAGAACCAATCATTGGAATGCTAAAGGACAAGGAGCCAAAGGTGCGTGTATACGCAGCTCACGCTCTCGCAAAAAAGAAGGATCCACGTGCCTTGGAACCGCTAACCTACGCCCTAAAGGATAGCAACTGGCTGGTTCGCGCTATAGCCACAGAAGCCATTGGAAATATAAATGATCCGCGTGCGTTGGAATTACTAATTGATGCACTAAAGGATGGGAACCGCTCTGTCCGTAAGACAGCGGTTCAGGCCCTTGGAAAACAGAAAGACCCCCGCGCAGTAAAGCCTCTTATTGATGCGCTTAGGGACGAAGACTTTATCGTGCGCATTGAAGCATCCAAAGCCCTTGGAAATATTCAGTATCCAGATGCAGTAAAGGCTCTAATATCTGCCTTGGAAGACAAATACGAAAACGTGCGCAGGGCAGTTATTTGGTCGCTTGGGAAGATAGGACATCCCAGCGCAGTAGAACCGCTCATTCAGCTTTTAAAAAAGGGCAATCCACATTTACGTTGGGAAGCGGTAAAAGCTCTCAAGGGTATAAAAGATCCGCGCGTGGTGGAAGCCCTGATCTATGCGTTGGGAGATGTTGCTGATTATGTCTCTGAGGAAGCATCAAAAGCCTTGGTGGAGATAAAAGATCCACGCGTAATAGAACTTTTAACATCTCTAATATTTGAACGCTGGATGCTATCGCACGTTCGCATTAAAGCGGTTCAAACACTTGCAAAGATAAAAGACTCCAGTGTGGTAGAGCTTTTGATCCGCGCGTTAGAAGATAAAGAGGATTCCTTTCGGATAGAAGTAGTAAAAGCTTTAAAAAAGATTACAGGTCAAGACTTTGGCGACGATAAAGAAAAGTGGCAGAAATAGTTTATAATAATCTGCTATGTTTCAGGTGCCCGAGCTAACGCCAGAAGAGGCAAAAAAGCTTTTGGAAGAAGAAAAAGAAAACGTCCTGCTACTGGATGTGAGAACACCGCAGGAGCATGTCCAAATAAGAATACCCAACTCCATACTTATACCTCTTGATGAACTAAGGTTTGCATACTCAAGCTTACCAAAGGACAAAAAGATCATAGTCTATTGCAGAAGCGGTGAAAGAAGCGCCTTTGCTACTTATCTGCTTAGACATCTTGGATATGAAGCATACAACTTAGCAGGTGGTATTCTTACGTGGAATTACGAAAAGGAATCTGGCATACCATCGTAAATCTGACAGGTGTTCCCTTCACAAACCACAAGACCTCTAACAGGCTTTCTGATTACCACTTTGAAAGGTCTAAAGGCTTTTAGCATAGGCTCAAAGAATTCCTCCGTTTCTACCTTGTATATACCTTTTAGGTAGGCATAGAGACTTATCAGGTAAGAAGCGGAAAGGTTGGGTATTTCTTCTATTTGTCTGGCAAAGGCTTGCAGGTTCTTTTCTGCAAAGTCTATTAGGTCCGCTCTATCCGTTAAACTTCCAAGGGCCAAAAGCAAATAGGGAGCGGAGCCGTTAACCGATTGGGTAGGTGTGTCTGAAATACTTTTCAGCCTAATGCTCAAAAGTCCGTTTCCTTGCTCCTTTGTATCAAAGAAACCCCAGTTTTGTTGATCCCAAAACTTATCTATAGCTTTGAGTGTAAGCTCTAAGGAAGCCTTCAGCCACCTGTCCTCCTGTGTAATTTCAAAAAGAGCCAAAAGCCCCCTTGCCAAAAAGATATAATCCTCGGAAAAACCTTCTACCCCTTGCGCATGTTCTAGTTCTTTGCCATTGTATAGCTCCCTGAGTATCCTCTCTGCAGTTTTCTTGGAGAAGTCTTTAGCCCAGCTGTCTCCGAAAACCTTGTAGTAAGAAGCCATAGCCTCCAACATCAACCCGTTCCAACTGGCGTAGATCGTTTTGTCTATAAAAGGTTTTTCTCTGTGCTCTTCTCTGTATTTCAAAAGCTTTAACTTAGCGCTTTCAAGCAAGGACTTTACTCTCTCTATGGACATGGACAAAGTCTTTGCAATTTCCTCCTCCTCCATGGCTATGAACAAGACGTTTTTAGAAGGGTCATGATGAAGCTCTCCCTTTTCCCCAATGTCAAAGTAGAGTTTTACAACTTTTAGCTCATCCTCCGAGAGTATGTTTTGAAGCTCTTTTAGGGAAAAAGTGTAGTATCCACCTTCGTCCAGAAGGCCTATATCTGCATCTTGGGATGCGTAAAAGCCTCCTTCTGGATCGGTCGCTTCCTTTTTGTAATAATCAACTATGCCCTTTGCGGTGCGCTTGTAAAGCTCCTTTGGTAGAATCTGATAGGCCATAGAGTAAAGTTGCAAAAGCTCTGCGTTGTCATAAAGCATTTTCTCAAAGTGGGGCACAATCCATCTTTGATCGGTTGAATACCTAAAAAAGCCACCTAAAAGATGGTCATAAACCCCTCCTTTTGCCATGGCGTCCAAGGAAAGTTCAACTACTTTTAAAAGCTGTTTGTTCTTTGTGAAAAAATACCTGTATAGCAAAAGTTCCCAAGCCTTTGCATGGTGAAACTTTGGTGCATCTCCAAGCCCACCGTATTGGTAATCTATGGAAAGGAGTATAGCGCTTATACCTTTTTCTAAAAGCTCTTCTCCTACGTTTCCTTTGTAGGATTTTTGACTTTGAAGTGCCATGAGCTGGTATATGTGTTTCCCTGCATTTATTAGTCTTTCCTTATCCTCTTTCCAAAGCTGGGCGATTCTTAAAAGCAAGCTCTTAAATCCCGGTCTGCCCCATCGGTCCTCCGGTGGAAAGTAAGTTCCACCAAAGAACGCTTCTCCCTCTGGTGTTAGAAACACAGTAAGGGGCCAGCCACCAGAACCAGTTAGAGCAAAAACAACCTCCTGATACCTTCTGTCTATGTCTGGCCTTTCGTCCCTATCCACCTTTATGGCCACGAAGTTTTCGTTTATTATCTTTGCGATTTCTTGGTTTTCAAAACACTCATGAGCCATCACATGACACCAATGACACCACACTCCCCCGATGGAAAGCAAAATAGGCTTATCCTCTTCCTTTGCTTTCTTGAAAGCTTCTTCTGACCATTCATACCAATCAATGGGTTGATTGGCTGATTTTCTAAGGTACGGACTTCTTGCAGTCTTTAGTCTATTCATAGTTTTAATATCCATCTAAAAAGCATGGTTTTCTATGAGAAAACTCAGAGGTTATTCTGAAAAACTCTTGAGTATATGTTTTCCAGATGCTGAAGAAAGCTCCAAGGATCTATGGCTTTTTTTATTTCGTCTGGAGTTAAATACTGGCTAACTTTTTCGTCCTCTGTTAGACTGATATAGAAGGGTATTTTTTCGTTCCAACTTTTCATGGCGCACCTTTGGACCATCTCGTAGGCTTGGTCTCTTGGCACTCCCTTCTCCATAAGCATTACCAAAATCTTTGAGGAAGCATAGAGCCCAAAGGAAAGGTTTATGTTTTCTTTCATCCTTTCCCTGTCTATTACTAAACCATCTAAAATTTCAAGGAAAAGGTTGAGTATGTAGTCCAAAGCGGTGGTAGCGTCCGGTAGGATTATTCTTTCTGCAGAAGAGTGGGATATGTCCCTTTCGTGCCAAAGAACTACGTTTTCAAGAGAGGTTATAAGATAGCTTCTTATGAGCCGGGCAAGCCCACATATTCTTTCTGCATGTATGGGGTTTTTCTTGTGGGGCATAGCCGATGATCCCCTTTGTCCTTCTTTAAAAGGTTCTTGCAATTCTCCTACTTCCGTGCGCTGAAGGTGCCTTATTTCAGTGGCAAACCTTTCTAAGGAAGTGGCAGTCTGGGCAAGAGCCCACATTACCTCCGCATGTCTGTCCCTTGGCACAATTTGGGTGGAAACAGGTTCCACCTTTAGCCCAAGCTCTTCCAATGCTAACCTTTCCACCTCTGGGTCCAAATTAGAATAAGTTCCCACCGCACCAGAAAGCTTTCCGTAAGAGATGTTTTCCAAAGCTCTCAAGAGCCTTTCTTTGTTTCTTTTCATCTCCTCATACCAGCTTAAAAATTTGAGCCCAAGGGTCATGGGTTCTGCATGAACCCCGTGAGTTCTACCCATCATAAGAGTTTTCTTTTCTCTTAGGGCGAGTTCTTTAAGCTTCTGGAGGATTTTTTCCACAGTCTGAAGAATAAGGCTAAGGGCTTCTTTTATCTGCAGAGCCAAGGCGGTATCCACCACGTCAGAAGATGTAAGCCCCATGTGAAAGTAGTGGGAATATTCTGGTATCTGTTCCGATATTGCGGAAACAAAGGCAAGCACGTCATGTTTGTATATTCTTTCGTAGTAGTTGATCCTTTCAATGGTCTTTTCATCCACCTTTGTGCGCTTTTCTATTTCGGTCAGAGCAGTCAAAGGTATCTTCCCCTTTTTGTGCCATGCCCTACAAACCGCCAACTCTACCTTTAGCCAAAGCTGAAACTTTCTTAGGTCTGACCAAAGCTCTTTAAATTCTTTCCGAGTGTATCTTTCTATCATCCTTCATTCCTTGAAAAGGATGATCTTTTCGTCCGGCTTTTGAAGCTGCATCTTTTCTCTTGCTAACTTTTCCAAGTAAAGGTCTTTATCCTCTCTCAAAAGCTTTAGCTTTTCTTCAAGTAAAGCGTTTTCCTTTTTTATGCTCATTAGTTTAGCTTCTATGTTAGCTGTTTTTTCTTTGATTTTCACTATCTCAAAGACGTTATATCTTCCAAAAAGTAGGTTGTATGAAGTAAAAAAAAGTATGGCAATAAAAAACACGAAAGGTAAGCTATTTGGATCTAAACTTCCAAAACTCCTCTTTGCCCTCAAATCTTGCCGCATGACTTAGATCCTCCTCTATACGTAAAAGTTCGTTATACTTTGCTATCCTGTCTGTCCGTGAGGCTGAACCGGTTTTTATTTGTCCCGCATTCGTCCCTACCGCCAGGTGGGATATGAAGGTGTCTTCTGTCTCTCCAGACCGGTGGGATATTATGCAGTTGTATCCGTGTTCTTTGGCAAAGGCTATGGTCTCTAAGGTTTCCGATAGAGTGCCAATTTGATTAAGCTTGATAAGTATTGCATTTGCTATGCCTTTTTCAAAACCCTCCTTTAGAGTGTTTATGTTCGTGGTGAAAAGATCGTCCCCCACCAGTTGGACTTTACTTCCAAGAGCCTTAGTTATCATCTGCCAACCTTCCCAGTCATTTTCCGCCATAGGGTCTTCCATAGATACTATCGGAAACTTTTCCACAAGCCTAAGGTAGAACTCTACTAAATCTTCCGCATTTAGCTTTTTGCCCTCTATGTGATACATGTCATCTTCGTAGTAAAACTCTGAAGATGCACAATCCAAAGCTAAAAGCACATCCTCTCCAGGTGTGTATCCTGCCTTTTCTATGGCGCTTACTAAGAACTCTAAAGCCTTTTCGGTATTTTCAAGGTTTGGAGCAAAGCCCCCTTCGTCTCCTACGTTCGTGGAGTATCCTTTTTCTTTGAGAAGCATCTTGAGAGTATGGAAAACCTCAACACCAGCCCTTAAAGCTTCCGAAAAACTCTTACCACAAACGGGCACTATCATAAACTCCTGAATGTCCAAAGGATTGTCCGCATGCACTCCTCCGTTTATTACATTCATCAAAGGCACCGGCAGTTTGTTGGCAAAAATACCACCTATGTATTTGTAGAGTGGGATGTTAAGGTGATTTGCCATAGCCCTTGCTACAGCCATGCTTACACCAAGTATGGCGTTTGCTCCGAGCCTGCTTTTGTTAGGCGTGCCATCCAACTCTATCAGGACAGTGTCAATTTCCCTTTGGTTTTCTGCAGGCAAACCTTTTAACTCCTTTGCTATTATTGAATTTACGTTATCCACCGCTTTGAGAACACCTTTACCTAAGTATCTTTTTGGGTCATGGTCTCTCAGCTCTAAGGCTTCCCTTTCTCCCGTGGATGCGCCACTTGGCACTATAGCCCTTCCCACCGCACCAGAAGATAGCCTAACTTCCACCTCCACCGTAGGATTACCCCTTGAATCAAGCACTTCCCTTGCTTTTATCTTTTCTATTACTACCATGGCTTTATAATTTTATCACTGAAAGCATGCGCCTTCCTAACCTTTATGCCATCACAGACCCGATCAAATACGGAGAAAATTTTGAACAGACCCTTAGGAAAGTCCTGCAGAGAGGAGTTAAAATGGTCCAGCTCAGAGAAAAGGATAAATCCGGCAGGGATTATTACAACCTTGCCCTAAGGGTTAAGGAAATAACAAAGGAGTATTCCGCTTTGCTTTTTATAAACGACAGGGTAGATATTGCCCTTGCGGTTTCGGCAGACGGCGTGCATTTGCCCGCTAATGGCTTACCTCCAAGCGTGGTAAAGAGGATAGCACCTCATCTAATAGTTGGCTATTCAGCCCATAGCTTAGAGGAAGCCATATATGCACAAAAAGAAGGAGCGGACTTCATAACGCTAAGTCCTATATTCAAGACCTCCTCCCATCCAGAAGCAGAACCCTTAGGCCTTTCCTATCTAAAAGAGGTTTCTTCTAAGGTTAGCATTCCCGTATATGCCTTAGGTGGTATAACTTGGGAGAAGATTAAGCTTTGCTACAAAAACGGAGCTTATGGAGTGGCAGGGATAACGCTCTTTTTGTAGAGGTGATGGTATTCTTTAAGCTTTACTTTTTTCAATTTCCTATAAGCACGTAAGAAACCACGACATTTACATATTCAACTAACAACCTGAAAAACATGAGAACCTTTCAACTCCACACGGTAGATTAGGAACTCCAACTGACCACCTTAATCAAAATAAGACAAATCAATAATTTTGTCAAAGGGTCCAGGAGGCTGTAGGTTTTTGAAAAGGGAGGAACAACCATAAACGTAAAGGGTGGATACATTCATATGTAGGATTGAAGCGGGGACTTTGGCCATGGCAGGCTTTATCACTGGCGGAGATATAGTGTTAGAGGGGGTCTTTCCACATATAATAGACGGAAGGCTCCCCCACTCTATCCTTTTAGAAGTTTTCACCGACGAAGGTATAGGAACGCAGATAGTGCTTTAAAGAAGGTTAGCTTAAAGAAATAAAGCAATAATACTATATAGATGAAAGAAGAAATAAGGCCGGCAGGGTCTGGTAGAAGGTCTAAAACAAGGTATGTAAGGTATAAACTCACTGAAAGCTTAAAAAAAGTGGGCAAAGAAGGTTCATCTATGAAATCTCCAATAGATACTCCTTGACGCTCGGAAAACTTCCAATTGTAGATTATTCTTGGCAAAAGGTGGGCTATTCCACCGAATATGGTAAAGGCGGTGAAGCCATAAATCAAAAGGTTGTAATGCAGTTCCAAAAGTGCTGGTGTCCATTCAGGGAATATGGACATCAGAAATCCTACAAAAAGTCCAAAGGGGAGTAGTAAAAGAGCAAATATGAAGAACCTAACCGGGATTGGAAAGGTGGTTTTTATTCTCCTTTGCTTTAGAATGCTGTATATCTGACTTAAGTAGAACAGGGCTACAGCAAATTCAACTATAGACGCAAAAATCAGAAGGTTGTGAGTAGTAATGTAAAAGGATACAAGAATAAAAAGGGTGGAAAACTGCTTTGCATAAAAGAGGTTAAGGGCTTTCTTGAAGTTTAGGGTGGTCATAGTTAGCATGGGTATCCAAGCCAATTCCACACCGTACACTGCATTTAGCATAGCACCAAGGGTTAGAGTATGAACTGCAAGTCTAAAAGGCACCAAGTTTAACTGACTCAAAAGTAAAAATATTGTAGATAGATTAAGAAAGACCACAGAAGCAGAAAGAAACCTGACTGTTATAGGTTTCCAGTTTTTAATCGTGAGGAATATACTTGCAGAGAACAAAATATAGGAGAGCAATAAAACACCAGAAGCTAATGCTCCTTTATTCAAGGAAAAAAGCACAAGGCTTATGATGTTTAGAACAAACACCAAGTAAGGTAGTTTGGGAAAATAAAGCTTTCTGCTTTGGGAATTTGGGACTATCTGATACATAGCGCCGATCAGCGTAGAAGCGATAAATCCGTAGAGTAAAAATACTATAGAAAGAAGCCAGTCAGTATGCCTGAGGGCTAAGGAAAGTCCAAGAAATATAAGCGCTTTAAACAAAAAGAGAGGAGTTATCTTTGACACATAATACATAAAAGTAATTATATGCTCACTTACTAAAAATTCAACGATAGGCATAAGATTGTTCGAAAAATCTTGATGTCCCGATGAGAGATTTTGAAAAGCAACCTTGGAAGTCATCAAGGTGGCGATTATAATATAGCAAAGGGGGGTTGATGGAAAAGTTAGAGATTAGGAGTTGGCTTGCAATAGGAGGGTTACTTCACGACATAGGAAAGCTCATAGACAGGGCTGGAGAAGAAAGGGCTGAAGAAGAAGAAAGGAGAAAGTTCAAATATGCACATGCGGTGTATTCTTATAAGTTTTTAGAGGAGCTTTTGGAAAGGAAAGGAGTAAGCCAAGAAGTGCAAGAGCTTATCCTTTCTGGTGCCTACCATCACAATCCAGAGCCGAATAACCTATACCACATAGCCCAACAAATTGCAGACCACTGTGCCAGCAGTGAAAGGAGCAGAAGAGAAGAACAAAGCGTGGATCAAACTACCCAAAGAAAAGAGGAAAAAAGACTAAAGAGTATTTTCGGCTTGGTAGATTTAGAATGCGCCAAAACTTACTTAGATGGAGAAAAACACGAATACGAGTTGGAGCCTTTGAAGTTGGAAAAAGAGGTTATTTTTCCAAAGGATGCCAGTCAAATTGGGACCTCTGGAGTGCAAAAATATAAAGACCTACTTCAAGCTTTGAAAACACACCTAAGCAAACTTGACTTTAAGGATCCACAAAAGACACTCACAAAGCTCTATTATCTACTTTACAAATATCTTTGGTGCGTGCCCGCTTCTACCTACGACAAAGAGAGGGGAACCAATCACTTTCCAGACATATCCCTCTTTGACCACCTAAGAGTTGCCAGTGCTTTGGTAAGTAGCCTTTGGACAGACTACAACAAAGAGAGACTTAACGGTGGGCTAAACGCAGTGGAATTTCTGCTCGTTGAGGGGGACATAACGGGTATTCAAAGGTTTTTATATCAACTTTCTAACATAAGGGGAGTTGGAAAAAGGCTCAGAGGAAGAAGTTTCTTCCTTTCTGTGCTTCCCATAATCCTTGGCAGATTTTTCTTGAAGGAACTTGAATATCCTATGGTAAATCTCCTCTATGCGGGCGGTGGAAAGTTCCAGCTTATAATTGGCTACGAAGAGGGTATAGAGAAAAAACTTGAAGAGCTACAAAGGAAAGTGGATGAGGTTTTGGTCAGAGAGTTTGGGGGACACTTGGGGGTTGTCTTAGGTTGGTTAAGGTTAAAGGGAAGTGATTTAGGGGTAGGCACACTGGGAGAGAAAATACATGAGCTTTACGAAGAGGTAGGACGCAAGAAATTTCAAAAGTTCTCCACCATACTGGAAAACTTTGACAAATTAGCCAACCCCTTTGGACCCGATAACTACGAAGTGTGCCCTTCGTGTCAAACCAACCTAAAGCCAGAGAGCCAAGAGTTTTGTAATTGGTGCGAGCTTTTCCAAGAGGTGGGAGCAAAAATTCCAAGGGCGGAGTATGTAGTCTTTTCTCCTGAGATGGGAGACCTTTATCTTGAGGATATAGGTGGTGTTAGCGTTTATTCCAAAGATCAAGTTGCCTACACTCTACCAGAGGACACCCTGTTACTGCTAAACTCCACAGACTTTGAGGACAAAGCGGACGGCTTTTTCTTTTTGGCAAACACCGTTCCTTTGGAAGAAGACGGTAGTGTTAAGGACTTTAACGAGCTTGTGGAAGAAGAGGAAGAGGGCTACAAACTTTTGGCTTTTGTCAAGATGGATGTGGATAATTTGGGGCTTATATTCTCGCAGGGTTTAAAAAAGGACTATTCTCTCTCCAGAGTAGCAACCCTAAGCAGAAGCTTGGAACTGTTCTTTTCTGGATACATAAACACTCTTTTGGAGCAAAAGCAATTCAAAAACAAAGTTTATGTGGTCTATTCGGGAGGAGATGACCTGTTTTTCTGCGCACCTTGGGAAACTGCATTGGAAGTAGCAAAAGAGCTCGAGAAGGACTTTAGCGCCTATACCTGCTACAATCCGTGCTTTACCCTTTCTGCAGGAGTCTTCTTCCAAAGACCTAACTATCCCATAAGGTTTAGTGCAGATGGGGCAGAGCAGGAAAAGGAACATGCCAAAGTGGAAAAGAACTGCATAAGCCTTTGGAAAGAACCACTTCCTTGGGAAAAGTTTAGATATGCCCTTGAGGAACTAAAGCGCTTTTTGGCAAACTTTGATGCTCCTAACCACAGAACACTTCTTTACAGGATTTACACTCTCTTGAAGGCAAACAAAAGGGGCAACGGAATAAGCATGAGGTTTTATCCAATGTTTTACTATCAGCTCTACAGAAACATAAAAGAAGAAGAGCAACAAAGAGAACTTGAAAGTCTAATACTTGACCCAGGAAACAACTATAACATCAAAGACTACGCAGAGCTTATCTTAAAGCTTGTTTTAATGAAAACAAGAGGAATGTCAGAAAAGACAAAAAATAGTCATTATATAAATAACAACTTAGGAGGGTAGCGATGAGCAGAAACAATCCACAACAGAACAGACAAAAAAACAATGATAAAGAGTCAGAAAATGTAAAAAAGTTAAAGGAAAAGCTTAGTAATGAATCAATAGCCGAATTTTCTGAGAAGGACATTTTCCATCCCGAAGAAGGCTACGTTAAGAAAGCGATAGAAGATATAAATATTACAGCTGTGCAACTGAGAAAGGTCTTTCAAGAGTTCAAAGCGATAAGGGATGGACTAAAGAAGGACGAAAATGTTGAAGAAGCTTTGAAAAAGTTATACAAGCTTTATGCCATTTTAGAGTATCAAGCAAAGAGAGGCGTGTTGGACAAAGATTTCAAAGAGCTTATGTTCAGGCTTTTTGATAATATAGAAAGAAATAAGAGCAAAAAAGCTTTTGAGAAGGCTTACGATCTTTTGATGGCTATGGTAGCTTACTCTAAGAAATCCTAAGGAGGTGGGGGTGATGTTCTCTTACAAAGGCACTGTAATAATTAGATATGAGCTGAAGGCAATAACTGGTTTGAGGGTAGGAGGTTCTAAGGAAAACTTTGAAATAGGGGGATTGGACAACCCGGTTATAAAGACCTTGGCAGAGATAGAGAACTACGACGGCGAAGGGAACGTCCTACCCGAAGGTGCTCCCTACATACCCGGTTCTTCCTTGAAGGGCAAGATGAGGTCTCTTTTGGAGTGGGCTAAGGGAAGAGTGGATGACATGATTAAAAGAGCTATACATAGTGCCAAGAATATTGTTGAAGAAGCAGGAAGGGCTTGCGTTTGTGGAAAGTGTGAGGTTTGCAAAGTCTTTGGCACAGGTGATGCAAAGACTTTAGATAATTTGCCATTGGAGGAACTTCCCGGACCCCCAAGGCTAAGGGTCTTTGATGCTTATCCCACTTGGAAGAGCTTACAGATGCTGAAGAACATCTTGGGTGAAAACATCTTCACAGAGGTAAAGACAGAAAACGCCATAAACAGGCTTACTTCCAGAGCAAACCCAAGGAAGGTGGAAAGGGTGCCCGCAGGTGTTGTCTTTTTTGGGGAGATGGCTTTTCATCTGTTTGCAGAGCAAGACCCTGAGCTTTTGAGAGTGGTCTTTGAGGGTATGAGGCTCTTGGAGGATGATTACCTTGGGGGATATGGCTCAAGGGGTTCTGGAAAAGTCAGGTTTGAAAACCTAAGGGTAATCCTAAGACCAAAGGAATACTACTTTGGAGAAAAGAACAAAGAAAAACCAATAATTGAAAAACCCACCGTGCAGGAGATACTTGAAGATTACGAAACCATAAAGCAAAAACTGGGTGCTCTTTTCAATGCTTAAGGCTTTTGTCTTTAGACCTCTTAGTGCCTTTAGGAGCGTGCCCACCACCAATACCATTTTTGGTGCCATATGTTGGGGCATCCGTTGGCTTGAGTCAGAAGAAAAACTTTCGAAAACTTTAAATAGGTTTAAGGAAGGAGATCCACCTTTTATAATTTCCGCACCTTTGCCTTGGAAAAATGGGCTGTGGATCTTTCCAAGACCCATTCATTTTATACCCATCATTCCAAAAAATGCAGAGGAATACAAGCAATACAAAAAGTTCAAAGGGTTAAAATGGGTAAGTTGGGAAGTGTTTAAAAAGGTTTTGGAAAGCGAACCCACGGAGATGTTTGAAGGATTAAGGCAAGAAATAAAGCAGGAAGTTATACCTCATGCCTTTATAAACCGTCTTACCATGACCACCACAGGAGGAGAGCTTTACAACGAGCCCACCTATTGGCTACCTTCCTTTGGTGTGCTTGTAAGGTTTTTTGACGAAAGCTTTGAGCCCTTAGTTAAAGCTTGCCTTGAGTTTTCCCAACTTGGAGGAAACAAAACTACAGGGATGGGAAGGTATAGACTTGAGGAGACAGAGCCACCAGAGGGAATAGAGAAGTTTATTTCTAACAAAACCTCAAGGGCTTTTTTGATTTCTGAGTGCTTTTATGACAAAGACTTTGAGCTAAAGGAGAGTTACTACGATCTAAAGGTTCAAAGATCAGCGGTGGAAAACGGTTTAACAAGAAGGGTTTGGAAAAATACTGTCTGCTACCTTACACCCGGCTCGCAGGTTAAAGTAAAAAATCAAAAAGATTGGTATGGGAGTCTAAAAGAAGTGCTAAAGGAAGGTATCCTTTCCGTTTATCAATACGGCTTAGGTTTTCCACTCTTTGCGAGGTGGTAAAGATGAAGGTGCGAGTTAAAACCCTTTCCCCCATTCACATAGGAAACGGAGAGAGGATCTCAAGTCTTGAGTTTTTGGTAGATGGAGGAAGGCTAAAGGTCTTTAGGTTTGACCGTATTCTTTCAGCCATTGAAAGGATACCCAACCCACAGCTGAGGACAAACGCCTATCTTTGGTTCAAAAACCAAGGGGATCTTAGACTTTCCACCTTTTTGAAAAATTTCAATCTTAATTTGGAGCCTGACTACGAGCTTGAGATCAACGGAAACCTTATTAGCTCCCAGGTGGAGGAGTTTATAAAAACTTTGGAAGGTCCTTATGTCCCTGGTAGCGAGCTAAAGGGTTCCATAAGACATTTAATAGCTTGCGCTTGGTTTATGGAAAAGCCTTATGTTGTTATCAATAAAGTAAAAAAGCTTTTAAACGCAAGACAGGTAATAAACCAAGAAAAACTAAGTAAAGCAAAAAAGGAATTAGAAAGAATGATAAATAAAGCAGAAAAGGAGTTAGAAAGAATGGTTTTTTACTCACAAGAAAGAAAGGATGCACAGTTTGACATAATGAAGGCCCTCTTCATCCCAGATAGCCAACCTTTGCCTTATGAGTATCTTAGGGTAGAAGTTCCCACACTGTTAGGTTCCAACAAGCCCCTATACCCATGCGAAGCAATAAAAGAGAACGTAGAGCTTGAAGTGGAGATAAAAATAAACAAAAATGCTTATGAAGGACTAAAAAGAGTAGAAAGCCTTCCTGAAGTTGGAAGATACTTTTCTGATGAGGACACTTTTTGGAACTTTTTGAGGGAATGCTCACAAAAATTCTATTCAAAACTTTTGGACGAGGAAATTAAGTTTTTTAAAAATCGCCGACCAGATACTGCAAAGCACTTAGAGAGTCTAAAAGGATATCTTAATGGCAATGGAGTTTTGCTAAGAATAGGAAAGCACGAGGGAATTTTGAGCACAACTCTTTTGCTAATTCTGAAAGAAAAGGATAATAGGCTTTTTGACTGGTTTTTTAGAGAAACTCAACACACTTCAAGGCAAGAAACCAACAAAACCAGAAGGATCAACCAACGAGGTCTGACCTTTGGATGGCTCCTTTTAGAGAGGTTTTGACTACTCCCATTCCCATGGTGGTTTTTATGCCCACGCCCGCAAAGTTAGAAAATAGGGCAAGAACAGACAGCTTTTTGGCTAATTCTTGATCCTTTATAAGAAATCCCACCCTTCCCACAAAGCCTATCCTTTTTAGCCTTTGGTCTATGATAAACTCTTGGGTAGAGCCTTCAAACTCATAAACCATCAAACCCTTTAGAACCTCTGTCTCTGCAAGCTCCAAAGGAAACTCCGAAAAGGTGTTCCACCGACTCAAAAGGTTAGAAAAAATAAGGTGAGGCTCGGGGAATGGATAGTCAAACTTAAACCTGTTAAAGGCAGTGGGACTAACAAATTCCATTTGGAGCCTTTTGTGGGGCAATGTTTCCAAAAGCTCCTGATAGCTAAGAGCTTTCTTTTCTTTTAAGCCTTTATCCTTTGTGGGACTAAGGGGAATACCCCTTATGTGTAAGCCCTCTTTGGGAAAGTAGTAGCTGTGAATGAGAGCAGGATAAAGACCGTCCTCCAAAAGGGCAAGCTCAAGCCTAAGAGTGGAATCTTTCACGGAAAAACCTTTTATGCTGAAGGGCTTTTTGGCTTCTTTGTGCAGTCTTTGTGCTATGCTTTCCTCAAAAAGGCTAAAAAACAGTCCATGAACATCCGTAGGATATAAGACCTCTGGGGTTTTCTTTAACCTAAAGCTAAGTTCAACCAAAACAGGCATACAGATAATATTCTAATTCAGTATTTTTTTGCTCATTAACCTAAAGGCTTTCTCTTAAAAGCTTTTCTCCATCCCACACAGTGGGCTTGAAACACGAGGATGAGGCAACTCGCTTTATCCTTTCCAAAACCCTGTCTCCATCCCACGCAGTGGGCTTGAAACACAAGTTCGCGCTCCCGAGAAGATTAAGGCCGAGGTGTCTCCATCCCACACGGTGGGCTTAGAACCTTAAATATGAAGAATTGGAGAGAATTGCTAAAGAACATAATTTAAAGTCTCCATCCCACACAGTGGGCTTGAAACTTATGGTTGGTGTGGCGTTTGGTTTGTATGATAGCTTTACGTCTCCATCCCACACAGTGGGCTTGAAACAGTTGGTATGAAGATACAAGCAAGGAGCCTATTAAGGTTAAGTCTCCATCCCACACGGTGGGCTTGAAACCCCAACTTACCACCTTAATCAAAATAAGGTAAATCAATAATTTTGTCAAGGGGGTCCCCCTCGCAAATGAAGGTTATTTTCCGAAAATCCGAGGTCGTGCAAAGTTGAGTGTGTTATTGTCAAATTTAAGTCCTTGTCTCCCAACGCTTTAAGCAATCGTGCATAATTATGACTTTGTGCAATTACATAATTATGACTTTATGTTTTTGCATAAAAGCATAAATTTAAAAGCTATGAGACGCAAGAGGAAGAAAGCGGTAAGAACAACAATTTTATTACCACCCGAAGTTCATCAAGCTTTACGCATAGAAGCCATAAAAAAGAAAGTATCTATGGGAGAGCTAATAGTTCAAAAGCTAAAGGAGTTGGAAGAATACAGAGAAAAATATGGTGGAGTTGTAAAGGCAGAGGAGCACCTCCCTTAGGAGATCCCAAAGCCTATTCAGTTGTCAATTTGGCAAGGGTCTCAAAAGGACCCTCAAGCTTCCCCAAAGGGACTAAATAGAATTATACCATACATTCCAAATAGCCAAAGCCCTGTCCTGTTCTGACACCCAAGCCATACTGATAAACAAACTTTAAAAGCTCCTTGCTTTCTGTGTAAAGTCTGAACCTTCCCAAAAAGCTTCTGATATATCCTCCGTAGTGTTTTATAAACTCTTCCTTTATGCTTATTGGCTCAAACTCAAAGGTTTTTAATTCTAAATCTTTTCCAACTATGGACCTATAGCGCCTTTGAGTGTTTTCCAAAAGCCACCACATAAAATCTCTGTCCTTTGGTGTAGCATACTTTTCTTTGGGATTTTTAGAATTTACCGCCCTTTCCACCACTACAGGAGACAGCGTCTTAAAAAAGCCCGTAGGTTCATTTTCTTTTTCAACATCCACATCCACAATCCTAAAATACACACTTCCAATCTTTGGGTTCATATCGTGAAGGTAGTTCTCTTTAATAAGCCTCAGCGTTCCGTTGTAAAAGGATATGGCAGTTTCAGAATCTCCTGTGGAAAATCTAAAGTTTATAGCCTCCACATCTTTTATATGCTCCCCTTCAATCTTTGCACTTTTTCCTAAATACACCGCAAAGGTGTAAGGCTTTGGCCTTTCCTCCTCAAACTCTTCTCCAAAGATTTTCTTCAAAAGGGATATAAACCTTCTCCTGTAATCTAAACTTATAGGCAAACTATCTTCCGTAGCCCTAACAAGCCTCACCCTAAACCGCATGTAATCATCATAACGGGTTATCTTACATTTCACTCTGTATCTGCAGAGCTTATTAGCTCAAAGCCTGTGTCTTTGCTATAGTTTCCTTCCACGTAGTAGATATTTAGCCTATCGTGAATTCTCTGCTTTTCCAACTCTTTCAAAGACCACACAGGAAGAGAAAAGCTATATTCAAGGATTTGGCTTAGTAGTTTTACTCTTTCTGCTAAGTTTCCTTTTGCCTCTTCCCACTTTTGCAATAGCCCTTTTACTTCTTCCTCAAACTCTTTGGGAATTACTTGCACTGCATCTATGTCTCTGAAAAGCTCCTTCGCTTGGGACTTGCTTATTGTAAGGCTATCCGTTCCTTCCCAGAGGTTTGTTATATAGCGGTAAGCTTTATTAAAGTTCTCCAAATACTTAGTATTTCTCAAAGCGTTTTCCGAATAGACCTTTTCCATAAGCTCCCACTTAAATTTCCAATCCCAAGCTCCATCTTTTAAATTGTGCAGAGTTTTTTCGTGCAAATCTTTGTAATACACCGAACCTATCCCCGAACAATTATTTGTGAATACAAATACGTTTGGTTCTTTCGTTGGTTTTTGTCCTCTTCTGTTGCATCTTCCCATGCGTTGAATCAAACTGTCTGCAGTGGAAAGCTCTGTAAAAAGGTAGTCCGCATCAAGGTCCAAAGACACTTCCGCAAGCTGAGTGGTAATCCATACGCCATTTTCCCAACCATCAAAGAACTCTTTTATCTCATTTTCTTTTTTCTTTCTGTCCCTTAGTATAAACCTGCTGTGCAAAAGCTTAGCGTTAGGGATTTTCCCTTTTAGCTCAATTGCCTTTCTGACAGTATTTACTACCACAAGCACTTTGGCTTCTTGGGAAAGCTTTACTATCTCTTCTATACCACTGTCTATGGTGCCCTGTATGATCTTAACATTGTGATAAGGCTTTTGCTGTAAGCTAAACTCTTTAAACTCTACCCCCATACCTTCAAACCTTTCTTTCAAGAACTCAGGGAAAGTGGCGGTCATAACTAAAAACTTTCCGCCGTTTTGAGCTAACACTTCCAAAGCTTTTACTATAAAGGCTAAGGTGATAGGATCATAAGATTGCAACTCATCAATAACAAGCCTTGAATAGAGAGCGGTTGCATAATACTTTTCAAAGCCCTTGTATCTAAAGACAAAGTGCATAAGCTGGTCGGGGGTGCAGACGATTATAGGTTTAGCAAAGTTGCGGGAAAGGAAGTAGTTCAAAAAGACAGCATCTTCTTTGTTGTTTTTAATGTCTTCGTTTTGTTCATCTCTTTCAAGCACGTAGTTTAATGCACTTGAGTGCAAAAGTCCTGCACAATTTCCAAAAATTTTCTCTGCCCTTGTGTAAATGCTATTGGCGGAAACTCTGTATGGCAACATAAAAAAGCCTTTCCTCTGAAGATATATAAAGCCTGCTTCCGTTTTGCCCGATCCGGTAGGAGCTATAACCACAAGGTTTTTATCCCTGTTCTCTTTTATAAATACTTGCATTTCGTTGAGATTGATGTTCATTCCTTTGAAAAACTCATCTACAAAACTTAGTGTGTCGTCCGGGGGCTTTTCTTCAACTTCTTGTGCTTGCTTTGAACTGCTTGCGTGGTCTATACGAAGAAGCAAGCCCTTCAAAAGGCGGTAGTATTTAATTAATTCTTTTTCAGGAAGTCCAAACTTCCTTGCAATATCGTCCCTTAAGTAATCCATTTCCCCCTTTTTTAGCAAAAAGCTTATGGGACTTTTCTCAAAGCCAAACTCTTCCTTTAAAACCCTTTCCACACCTTCTGTTGATACTCTTTCCACAGGATGGTGATGTAAAACCAAAAGTCTGACAATTTTTTTGGTCAGTTCGTCTTTTACATTCACAAAGGCGGGCGAAAGAAGATTGTGCTTTACCTCCGGAAGCCCTTTTATCAGCTCTATGTTTTTGTTTTCAACTTTTTTCTGAAACATACAGTGAATCTTGCCATAATCGTGATACTCGCAGGCAAGCTCTAAGATATCCCAAAATCTATCCCTTAGCTCACATGGAAGCTCTTTTGGTATTAGCTCCTCTATTTCTTCTTTGTAATATTCTTTGAGTTTTTCTAAGTTTTCCAAAAGTTTGTCTGTATGCTCCCTTATTGTTGTTCCGTCATCCTTTGCCCAACGTTCTTTAAGCAGACTCTGAAGTTTCTCCCTTGTTAGTTTCATCTTCTTTTCCTCTCTCTTCTTCTGAGTTTAGCCCTATCAAAAAGGCATAGGCTATCATATTGAAGTTTTTGTCATTTAGGGCTTCCTTAAAGAGATAGGGAATTTCCTTTTCCACCTCAAGGTATGCCCTTATTAGGTTTTGGATAAAGTAGTCTTTGTCTTTTCTTCTTATTGCTTCAAGGAGTCTGTAGGTAAGTGGTTCAAGCTTTTTCTGTGTGCTTGGGTCCTTTTTGTAAAGTGCTTTTAGCTCTTTCCCTGCCCGAAAAGCCCAATTAGTATAGTCTTTTTGTTCGTTCATGTTTAGCACCTCCTGAAAGTTTATAAAGAAAAGCAAATTGCTACTTAAATACTTCAAATTCTTGCCCGCTTGCACTATTCTACTTTCAATGGTTTCAACCTTTAAATTTTTATAACTTTTCTTTTTGATAAATCCTGACAGCAGAAGGAATAAGAACTCATAAAGAGACTTCCCTGTATAGATGTAAAAAAGAAAGTCAGAAAATATGTGCTGGAGGTTTTTAGGATATTTGTCAATCAACTGACTGATGGCTTCTGCTAAATTTGGGCTTATGTGAAAGGAGTATATGTTTGCGGTAGCGTCTCCTACCTTTTCAATTTCCACAAAATAGATGTTTTCTAAAATCCAACTACTCTTTTGTTTTTCTAATTCTAAGACATGCTTTATTACGCTCCACGCTCTTCCAAGCTTTTCTTGCTCTATTTCCTCTTGCGTGCTTAAAATCTGGTTCAGTCTGTAGGTTTCCAAAAGATCATCGGGAATATAAACAAAAAGATACTTTCCATTTGACTTATAAAATCCAACGCTCGTAAAATAAAGCAAAAATTCACATTCTTTACAGATTGGTATAGGGTCCCATATGAAATTTCTAACAGTGTCTGGGCTAGCAAATAATGGAGTAAAGCTCGTGGCATCTACAAAGTTTTTTGCTTGTCTTTCGTGACAGAAAAAGCAAGTTTGGGAGGTTTCTATAGTTTTTTTCTTGAGTTTTTCACAGTCTTTCAAGAAGGCTTCTTTGACTTTTTCTGAAACTTGGTTTATATCTTTTATGAACCCTTCTATATCCTCATCCTTTATAGATATATGCTTTACCGATGGATTAGTAAATGGACTGTTGCTGTGAAAATCTCTAAGTTTTGGAGATATAAGAATTTTATAAGGGTCAAACATATTTTTGTTATTTTGCTTTTGCTTTTTATTTTTATATTCCTCATAAGCCTCTTTAAGCTTTTTATTAATTACCTCTTTATCCTTCAAAAGATAGTCTGCGTAAATTTCCGGTAGCTTCTTCCACAAATCCTTTGGGATCCTTAAAGTTTTTTCTTCCACTAAATTTTCTACATTTTGTCCTTGCACTTCCAAAACCTTCAAAACTCCAACGCAAGCACTTGCCATAAGCCAATTTCCTGCGTAGAATTTTACGTATTCTTCTCCTTCGGGTCTTTTTAGCTCTTCCCCTACTGATTCAGTTAAAAAAACAGGATAGCCATCTTCATCAAAAATCAACGAGCCGTAGATTTGGGTTCCCTTTTGGAAGTAATAAACATCAATCCAAGAGTATGTTTTTGGCTTTTGGGAGTTTTTGTAAAAGTAAGAAAGGCTAAAAAGCACGCCTTTTTTATCAACACTGGCCTTTTCCAATATCTTCTTTGGCACGTAAGCATTGTGCTTTAACTTTATAGCGTCCTCTTCGGGTATTTCCTTTTCTTCACATTGGACTATTTTTACTTCTTCCACCTTTACTGGATACTCTCCGCCTGAAAGAAAAAGAAGTTCTTTTGGCTCTTTTATGGCTTTTTCCATTTCTTCCAAAAGCTTTTCTTCAGCTTTTATGTGTATTAGCAATCTTAGGTTGTGCAAAATTGGAACTTGTAGAGGAAGCTTCTCCAAAACTTTATCTTTAAAGTTATACTTCCTAAACCACACATAATCCCTATATATTGCCTCGTAGTCTCCGTGAAGGGAGATTTGGAAGGACTCTCCTTCCCACCTCCTTCCCATTGCCTTGTAAATCAGACCTATTATGGTGGAGTAGGGAGGAAGAGGATAGACCTCTATACCTTTTATGGAAAGCGGATTTTTAAAAATCCCCGTGGGAGTGTAAAGTTTAAGCCTTAGACACTGCATAAACTTCCTCCACCCTCTTCTTTAGCTCCTCAAAGACCTCTCCTACGCTTTTGCATTGGAGATTTTCTCTTATTTCTTGCTCGTTGGCGAAGTATCCCGAAAGTATCCCACAAAGGGTATTTTCCCTTTCCCCCTCAGGGATCAAGTTCATACAGTCAATAAGTCTGCTGGTATCCAAAATTAGCTTTCCGTCTTCAGTTTCCTTTGCACCTATGCATCCCATAAAGAACGGATTTTTTATCTTGTAAATGCCACCTATTACAAAGATGGGAGACAGATTTTCCCACCGTCCCTTTATCTGCCTTGAGAGAGTTCTTACTATGTCCAAAAGAGCCTTTACTCTATTTGCCTTTTCTTCAGATGAGACAACATCCTCCGATTGGTCTTCTCCTTCCCACACTCCTATTCTATCCAAATCTATTGCTATTGTGTAGTAGTAATGAGCGCTGTGCTGTTCGGATTGAGTTATAACCTGGGCGTCTTTTTGTTCTATGTGCTTTATATATCTGTTGTATGCATCTATGTTGTTCATAAAGTCCATGTCTCCTTGGAACTTAGAGATGGAATAGGCATAGGTGACCTTTACGGGTGCAGTTCTTTTTACGCTGTCTCCATAAGACAGCTCTAATTTTTTACCATCTGCCCCTTTAAGATTCGTCAAAAGCCCACCGAATAGGTCAAATTCTTCGTAATTCTTTATTAATTCCTTCCCGAAACTATCCACATCAAGTTTGCCTTTATCCCTTTTATTCTCTATTACCTCTTTTACCTTCTCGTCTAACAATTTCCAACCTTTTTCTTCTTTACCTTTTTTCCTCATTTCATACTTGAGCGCCTTATCAGACACGTAAGTTATTTGAGAGTTATCTCCCAAAGAAAGCTTTTTGAGGATAGACACATTCCCTATGTTTTCCCCGTAGTTTAGGCTTGTCGCTCTTTGGGTTATGATGGTTAGCGTTAGTATTCCTTTCATTTCTTTCATTTCCATTTTTCCCACCTCCTTATTTTCTTATAAAACAGTTCTCTTTCTCATAATCTGACATTTGCCTATGGCTTTCAAGGAATTTTATCCAATCCTCGGGCAAACCGTTCTCCCTTGCTCCTTCAATGATAGTGTTCAAGTAGCTTTCTGAGGGCTTTTTTATTTCATCTGGCTCTGGTCTTATATAAGCTACAGCCTTTAATTCTTGTCCAAGCTGTGGCACAACTACGGACACTTCTTTTCTGTCATAAACACCTGGATATCCTTCGTATGGGTCCAAACACTCAAAGCTTTCCAACTCAAACAGCACTCCCCAAACTCTGCTTGTGGAATCCTGCACTAAGTTTGCTACTCCTCCGCCCCATCTGCTTGAGTTTCCATCAAACACCAATCTGTAACCTTCCACATAGCCTACTCCCACCCTCTTCCAACTGTTCCCACATCTTGTACTCATCTGTCTCAAATTCATGTTTGAACCGTAGGCAAAGTATAGAACCATTTTTGTTACCTCCAAAATTTTTTCCAATCACCCGACGGGATTTTTTCAAGCCCATCAACCGAATGATTGTATATGTAGGTGTAAGCTTCTAACTCTTCTCCATTAGCCAGTTTGACCTTTATAAGCTCCCTCCTGTATAGGTATGGCGCGCCTTCTATTTGGTCTAACCTTTGGAATTTCTCTTCCGAAACCCGATAAACCTCTCCCACAACTCTGCCAGAGCCGGGCACCATACCAGGAAAGTTGGATATCAAGTATAGATCGTAACCTTCTGCATAAGCCAGTCCCACAAATTCGCAGTTTTGTAAAACCCCGTGTCTTACCTCACCATTGCGAAGGGTCCCATAGACAAAAACATAAGCCATTTTTAACTCTCCCTTTTGTTTTTGTTTTTGCTTTTAGATTTAGATATGAGTTTATAGACTGTTTTCCCTTTAGAGAATACCACAAATGCGGAAACTCCTACAGCGACCCCCAGATAAAATACACTCCTAGTAACTAAAGCAGTTGCAACCATCCCTCCGACGAATTCCAACATTTTTAACGCCCCCTTGTAATTACCTTATCTGCAATTTTATAGAGTATTGCTGTTCCCACAAATCCCGTAACAGCTCCAATCCAAAATTCACCTTTAGAGATCGCAATCATCACAGCGATTCCAGAGATAAACTCTAACATCCTTTAATACCTCCTTCATACTTATATAAACCCCCTCTTTTTACAAAATCTGACACTTGCTTTTTTGATTTTTGACTGAATATATACATAGCGACTTTCAACTCCACACGGTAGATTAGGAACATTTAACCGATTTAACTGTCTTAACATGCTTTCAAGCTCTTTCAACTCCACACGGTAGATTAGGAACCTCAAGAACGAATATTCTTACTACAAAGGTGAGAAGATAGCTTTCAACTCCACACGGTAGATTAGGAACTTGAAAACGAATTGAAAGTTGTAGATCCGGGTAATTATGAATTCTTTCAACTCCACACGGTAGATTAGGAACAAGAGAAAGTTGAAATTAAAAGCGGAGAAATCTCATGTCTTTCAACTCCACACGGTAGATTAGGAACATGAAGTTCTAAAAATGCTAAATCCATATTCAAGTTTTGCTTTCAACTCCACACGGTAGATTAGGAACTAGCTAAAGAAATTTCTATGCTTGAGACGTATATACAGCACTTTCAACTCCACACGGTAGATTAGG